>DXVG01000002.1 GCA_019409045.1 Clostridiales bacterium
AGGAAGCAAAAATCACTTCCGCTTGCTTTCTTTTCGGAAGTGATTTTTGCGTTTGGGGGCTTTATCGACGGTCTGGCGCCCCTCCGCATCTGCGGAGGGGCGCGCTTGCGTCGCCTAAGTTACTCCTTGGGAATGGCCACGATGCGGCCCTCGCCGTAGGGGTCGGCGTACTCTTCGCCGATCACGCCGCCGAGCGTATCGACGATGTAGGTGATGAGCACCTCGTTGTCGAGCATGATGTCCTCCATCAGCAGCGTGTCGCCCACGAACATGTTAAAGCCGTCGCCGCCGTTTTTGAGCATGTAGTTGTGCGAGGCGAGCGTGTAGGTCTTGTCCGGGTCGAGCGGCTCGCCGCCGATCATCACGTTCTTGACGCGGCGCTCGCCGTTCACGCCCACGAACATGCCGTTCTCGTCCACTTCCACGCTGGATTCCACGTTCATGTCGATCTCATAGGTCAGACCGCTGACCTGCTGGAAGCCGCCGAACTCCGCCGGCAGCGCGCTTACGCCCATCTCCAGCGCGTCCAGTATCTGCGCGCCGGTGGTCTCCACCATGCACAGCTCATTGCCGAAGGGATGCACGTTGATGATGTCGCCGTAGGTCACCTCGCCCGCCTCGATGGCCGCGCGCACGCCGCCGCCGTTGACCATCGCCACGTCCGCACCAGTCACGGAGCGGTACGCATCCGCGCACAGGTCGCCCAGGTTGGTCTCCGCCGTGCGCACGATGCGCTCGCCGGTCTCGGGGTCCTCGATCACCAGCGCGGCCTCGGCGGTGGCCACCACCGTGCCCAGCACGCCCTCGAGCTCGCCCTCAATGGAGGAGACGAGCTGCGCGATCTCGGCGTCCGCCTGGCCCTCGGGGACCTCGGAGATCAGCTCGGCCGAGAGCTTTCCCTCCTCGTCGATGGTCACCTTGCCCACGCACTCGAGCTTCGTGCCGGGGGAGATGAGCAGCACGTCCTCGCCGTCCTTGTTTTTGACGTATTCGCCGTCGATCACCTCATGCGCGTGGCCGTCGAGCACGGCGTCGATGCCCGTGGTGTTGAGGATCAGCTCACTGCTGGTCCAGGGCGAGGTGCTCATGTCGATGCCCAGATGCGCTGCGGCGAACACATAGTCCGCGCCCTGCGCGCGCGCCTCGTCCACGGCGGACTGCACCGCGCCGTAGAGCGCCTCTCCTGTGTCGTCCTGGCAGAAGCCGTAGATGAACTCGCCGGACTCGTCCTGGAAGTACTTGGGCGTGGAGGAGGTGATGGTCTTGGGCGTGCACACGCCCACGAAGGCGATCTGATAGCCGCCCGCCTCGAGCATCACATACGGCTCAAACACCGTGTCGCACGAGTCGAGAGAGACGAAGTTCGCCGCCACATAGGGGAACGACGCGCCTTCGGCAAGCTCCAAAAACCGCTCCATGCCGTAGTCGAACTCGTGGTTGCCCGGCACGGCCACGTCGTACTCCATGGCCTCCATGATGCGCATGACGTACTCGCCCTCGGAGAGCGTGCCAAGCGGCGCGCCCTGTATCGCGTCGCCCACGTCCACCAGCAGCACGTCGCTTCCCTCCTGCTCGAGCGCGTTGCGTATGCCGGCCACGCCCGCGTAGCCGATGCCCTCGCTCACGGCGCAGTGTACGTCCGTGGTAAACAGGATCACCGCCTGGGCGCCGCCCTCTGCCAGTGCGGAGCACGCGGGGACCATCAGCGCCAGCACCAGCGCGCAGCATAAAAGCGTTCTGACCAATTTATTCACGTTTTTCTCTCCCTTCCATCCATCTGGTTTATGTGGATATCGGCCCCAAAGCCCGGGGCCTGCCAAAGCGTGCGCTCACTTGCGGAACACGCCGCCCGGCCGCATCTCGATGCAGCCGTGCATGCACGCCTCCACGCACTTTCCGCAGCCTACGCAGTTCCACTCGATGACGCTGCGGCGGCTGTTGCCGCTGCCGGCGATCGCGTCGAACAGGCAGACGTTCTGGCACTCGCCGCAGCCCGCGCAGTCCGGGTAGTGGATCATCGCGTGCCGGCGCATGTCGTTGTAGGCCATGATCGCGCCGGTGGGGCAGCTGTCCACGCACTGCATGCAGCTTGTGCACTTTTCAAAGTCTATGTCCGGCAGGTTGTTGATCATGTTCAGCGCGCCGAATTTGCACGCGCGCTGGCACTTGCCGCAGCCGATGCAGCCCGCCTTGCACGCATCGCGCACCACCTTGCCGCTCAGGTGCGCCGAGCACGCGCTGTGCACCGGGTGGCTGGCGGTCATCAATTGCAACACGCCGCGCGGACAGGCCGTAAGGCACACGCCGCAGCCCACGCACTTCTCCGCGTCCACCTCGGCCAGGCGGCCCTCGACCATGTGGATCGCGTCAAACGGGCAGGCGGCCTCGCAGTCGCCAAAGCCGAGGCAGCTGTACTCGCACGCCTTGTCGCCGCCGGCCACCAGCGCGGCGCTCTTGCAGTCCTTCGGCCCGTCGTAGGCAAAGCGCAGGCCGCAGCGGTCCAGGCTTCCGCGGCAGCGCACCGTCGCAATGCGCTTCTCCCGCTTTTCCGGCTGCACGCCCATGATCTGCGCAATGGCCTCGGCCGCCGCCTCGCCCGCCACGGGGCACCGGTTCACCGGCGCGTTCCCGGAGACGATCTGCTGCGCGTAATCGTCGCAGCCCGCGTAGCCGCAGCCGCCGCAGTTCGCGCCGGGCAGGCACTGGCGCACCTGCTCCTTGCGCGGGTCCTCCTCCACATGGAAGATGCGGCTGACCACGGCCAGCACCGCGCCGAACACCAGGCCCATGCCGCCGATGGCCAGGGCGGCGGTCAGGATCGGTTGAAGTTCCACGTCGCCACCTCCCTATATCAGCCCCGCAAAGCCCGAGAACGCCACGGCCATCAGGCCGGAGGCGATCAGCGCGCCGGGGAAGCCCCGCATCCACGCGGGCAGGTCGCTCATCTCCATCTTCTCGCGGATGCCGGAAAACAGCACGATCGCCAGCGTAAAGCCAATGGCAGCGCCAAAGCCGTTTACAACGCTCTCGATCAGGTTGTAGCCGCTGTCCACGTTCAAAATCGTCGCGCCCAGCACCGCGCAGTTGGTGGTGATCAGCGGCAGGTACACGCCCAGCGCCTGATACAGCGCGTAGCTCAGCTTTCGCAGCACCAGCTCCACCACCTGCACGAGCACCGCGATGACCAGTATGAACGCGATGGTCTGCAAGTACTCGATCTCAAGCGCCACCAGGAGCTGGCGCACGAAGTAGGTCGCCAGCGAGGCCACGGTGATCACGAACGTGACCGCCATGCCCATGCCGAACGCCGTCTCGGTCTTCTTGGACACGCCCAGGAACGGGCATATGCCCATGAACTTGTTCATCACGAAGTTGTTGACCAGCACGGCGCCCACGAAGATCAGTATGAGATTCACTTCGCCGCCTCCTTCCGCTTCTGCGAGCGCGCCGATATGGCCGTCACCGCCGCCAGCGTCAGCCCCAGCAGCATGAACCCGCCCGCGGGCTGTATGGCAATGGCCATCGGCTCGAACCACTCGGGCATCACGCGCGCGCCGAACACCGTGCCGGAGCCGAGCAGCTCGCGTATGCAGGACAAGAGCGTGATCGCCATCGTAAAGCCCAGGCCCATGCCCAAGCCGTCCATCGCGCTCGCCAGCGGCGGGTTTTTGAACGCAAACGCCTCCGCGCGCGCGAATATGATGCAGTTGACCACGATCAGCGATATGAACACGCCCAGCGTGTCATACAGCGAGGCGAAGAAGGCGTGCATGACCATCTCCACCACCGTGACGAACGTTGCGATGATGACGATGAAGGCGGGTATGCGTATCTTCTCGGGGATCATGTTGCGAAGCAGCGAGATCACCAGATTGGAAAACACCAGCACGAACGTCGTAGCAAGCCCCATGCCGATGCCGTTGGAGGCCTGATAGGTGATCGACAGCGTCGGGCACATGCCCAGCACCAGCCGGAACGTGGGGTTTTCATGCAGTATGCCGTTGAAAAGCGTCGCGCGAAGCGCCTTGAAGTCCATCATTCCACCTCCCCGACGCCCAATACGTCGCGCGCATGCGAAAGCGCCTGCGCCACAGCCTCGCGCACCGCGTTGGAGGAAACCGTGGCCCCGCTCATCGCGTCCACGCCCAGCGCGTCGTCCGCGGGGGTCAGCCCCCGGAACTGCTCCAGAAACGGCGCCTCGTCCGCCGTCCCAAGCCCCTTGGTCTCCGTGTGCCCGGAGACGCTCGCGGCGCTGATCGCGCCGTCCTTCAGGCCCAGCGAGAGCGTCACCGGCCCCGCGTAGCCGCGGTTGGACAGCTCGTAGACGTATCCCGCGGTCTGCCCGTCCCCGTCTAGTGCCGCGTACACGCCGAGGATCGCGTCGTAGCCGCTCAGGTCCGTCTCGACCGGCGCAAAATCATACTCGCCGATCACGGCGACGCGCGCCGCGTCCACCTTTGCCTGTTGATTGCGGGCGATCGGCCCCTCTGTGACGGCGTTGACCACGGCCAGCAGCAGCCCCGCCACCAGCGAAAACAGCATCAGCCGAACGCCCAGCCTCACGGTCTCACGCACGCTTCTTCACCTCCCCGAATACGCGCGGCCGCGTGAAGCGGTCCAGCAGCGGCACGGTGAGATTCATGATCAGTATCGCGTAGCTCACGCCCTCCGGCATGGAGGAAAAGCGCCGGATGACGAACGTGATCAGGCCGCAGCCCACGCCCATGATCACCTTGCCCACCGGCGTGGCGGGCGATGTGGCGTAGTCGGTCGCCATGAAAAACGCGCCCAGCACCGCGCCGCCCGAGAGTATGGCGTAGGTCGCCGAGTGCACGGAGCCGTCGGCGATCCATGTGCAGACAAACAGCGTACCGAGCATCAGCACCGGGATGCGCCAGGAGATGATCCCGCGCGCGATCAGGTACACGCCGCCCACCACCAGCGCGATGCGGCCCACCTCGCCGATGCAGCCGGGCGTCTGGCCGATGAGCAGCTGATACAGCTCGTAGCTCTCCGGCGAGGCCAGCGGCGTCGCGCCCGAGACCGCGTCCAGCCCGCGCACGTTCAGCGCGTAGGCCGAGCCGGACATGTACCCCACCCACGAGGTCATCAGGATCGCGCGCGCGGTCAGCGCGGGGTTGACGAAGTTCGAGCCCAGCCCGCCGAAGATCATCTTTACAAGCACGATCGCCAGAAACGCGCCCACCACGGGCATCCACAGGGGCACGCTCGCGGGCAGGTTGTAGGCCAGCAGCACGCCCGTGACCACGGCGCTCAAATCGCCCACGGTGCAGGGCTTCTTCGCCACGCGTGTGTAAAGCCACTCCCAGAACACCGCCGAGGCCGTCGAAATCGCGATGATCAGCAGCGCGCGCAGGCCGAAAAAGCACACGCCGAACACGCCCGCGGGCGCCAGCGCCGCCAGCACCTCGAGCATGATGCTCTGCACGCTGCGCCTGGCGCGAATGTGCGGAGAGGACGATACGCGCTTCAGGCCGGAAAATTCCATACACATTCCTCCTTGAAGGTTCGCCGACCGGGCGTCGGCAGGGCCCGTCTGCCCGCGGCCCGAAAGGCGCGGGGGATGGCGCTACATGCGCCTGAGCGCGCTCTTGGCCGCGCGGAACTGCTGCACCAGCGGCAGGCGCGCCGGGCACTGATAGGCGCAGCTTCCGCACTCGATGCAGCTGAGCAGGCGCTGCTCGTCCCGCGCGCGCTCATAATGGCCCTTGCGGGCGAGCGCGTACAGCGTCAGCGGCATCAGCCCCATGGGGCAGACCGAAACGCAGCCCGCGCAGCGTATGCAATTGGAAAGTGGCTTTTCCTTGGTATGATCGGATAGGAGCAGTATGCCGGACACGCCCTTGGTCACCGGCGTGTGCGGGTTGTAGGCGCACAGGCCCATCATCGGGCCGCCGAGCACCACCTTGTTGACGCTCTGGTCCGCGCCGCCGCACTGCTCGATCACGCTTTCGATGTCCACGCCGATGCGCACGCGCAGGTTCTTCGGCTCGCGCACCGCCCCGGCGACCGTCACCACGCGCTCGATCAGCGGCGTGCCCTCGTACACCGCGCGGGAGATGGCCGCCGCGGTGGAGGCGTTGACCACCACGCAGCCCACGTCCATCGGAAGCCCGCCCGTGGGCACGCGGCGGCCCGTCAGCGCGTATATGAGCTGCTTTTCGCCGCCCTGCGGGTACTTGGTCTTCAGCGCGAACACCTGCGCGCCGGTGCCCTCCGCCGCGTCGCGGAGGCTCTGGATGGCGTCGGGCTTGTTGTCCTCGACGCCGACGTACATCTGCTTTGCGCCGGTGATCTTCGCGGCGATGCGCAGGCCGTTGAGTATCGCGGGCGCGTCCTCCACCATGGCGCGATGGTCGCCGCTGAGGTACGGCTCGCACTCCGCGCCGTTTAAGATCACCGTGTCGATGGGCTTGTCCTTGGGCGGGGAGAGCTTCACATGCGTCGGGAACGCCGCGCCGCCCATGCCCACGATGCCCGCCTCGCGGATGGCCTCCAGCAGTTGCGCGGGGTCGTCCGCGTCGCGCACGGGCATCAGCGACGGGTCCCGCTCGTCCAGCGCATTGTTTTCGATGATCACGGCGTTTACGCGCTGCCCGCCCGCCACCGTGCGCATCTGCACGGATTTGACGATGCCCGATACCGGGGAGTGCACCGCCGCGCTGACGAACCCGTCCGGCATGCCGATCTTCTGGCCCATCAGCACGGGCTCGCCCGGCTTGACCAGCGGCTTGCACGGCGCGCCGACATGCTGCGACAGCGGTACGGCCACTGTGCTGGGGGCGGCGGCCTCCTCCACAGGCAGTGCGCCGGTCACGCGCTTTCCGCCGCTCCCCTCGTGCGGATGCACGCCGCGGCGGAAGGTCAATATGCTGCCCAATGTCTCATTCCCTCCGTTTGGTCGATGCATTTTCAATGGGTATATGGAATTGTATATACCCATATGAACCATTTCCGGCGCAAAACTGCGCTCGCGCTGGCCTCGATCCGATAAATATGCGCGGTTTTGCGGCAAAACGTATATCGTTTATGATATGCAATTATATCATACTTTTCCGCGTTTGAACATATCCCATCGCCACAAAATGCGCGGCGGACGGAAATTTTTCCGCTGTCTTTATGGCCTGCCCGCCGCGCGGGCAGGTCCGGCAAATTTTTCTTGACAATCGCGCCGGAGGGATGTATAATGTCTCCTGTGCGCAAGCGCAGGTCTGCGCGCCGTAGGGGCATGGTGTAATGGTAACACGTGGGTCTCCAAAACCTTTGTTGAGGGTTCGAGTCCTTCTGCCCCTGCCACGTCCGCCCGTCTTTACGGGCGGTTTTTTCATGCGCGATTGCGCTTTGCGGGATTTCTGGTATAATGGTCGGAGAGAATCGCAGGAGGCGACCGGCATGGACGATCTTTTTTCCGCGGGCATGGACACGCTCGCGCCGCTGGCGGACAGGATGCGGCCGCGCACGCTTTCGGAGTTCATCGGGCAGGAGCAAATCGTGGGGGAGGGCAGGCTTCTGCGCCGCGCGATCGAGGCCGACCGCCTGACCAGCTCCATCTTCTGGGGCCCGCCGGGCACGGGCAAGACCACGCTGGCCTCGGTCATCGCGGAGACGACGCGCTCGGCCTTTGTCAAGCTCAACGCCGTCACAAGCGGCGTGGCCGACGTGCGGGAGGTGCTCAAGGAGGCGGAAAACCGCCTCAAGCTCTACGGCCAGTCCACCTACCTTTTGCTGGACGAGTGCCACCGCTGGTCGAAGGCGCAGTCGGACTCCATACTGCCCGCCATCGAGCGCGGCGTGATCCGCTTTATCGGCTCCACCACCGAAAACCCCATGATCGCCATGACGCCCGCCATCGTCAGCCGCTGCCGGCTGTTCCGGTTCGAGCAGCTCAAGCTGGAAGATATAAAGCAGGCCGTGCTGCGCGCCATCGGGGACAGGGAGCGCGGCTACGGCGCGCAGTGCGTGCGCATCGACGAGGACGCGCTGGAGCACATCGCCCGCGTCGCCAACGGCGACGCCCGCAGCGCGCTCAACGCGCTGGAGCTGGCGGTGCTCACCACCCCCATGGAGGCGGACGGCTCCACGCACATCACGCTCGCCATCGCGGAGGAATCCATCCAGAGCCGCGTGATGCAGATGGACGAGAGCCTGCTCTACGACATGCTCTCCGCGTTCTGCAAGTCCCTGCGCGGCTCGGACAGCGACGCCGCGCTTGCCTGGTTTGCGCGCATGAACTACGCGGGCATGGACCCGCGCATCATCGTGCGCCGCGTGATCGCCCACGCCAGCGAGGACGTGGGGCTTGCCAACCCCATGGCCATGCTTCAGGCCGTGGCCGCCTATCACGCGCTGGAGGCCGTGGGCATGCCCGAGGCGCGGCTGTCGATCACGCAGGCGATCGTGGCCGTGTGCGAGAGCCCCAAGTCCAACGCCGTGGTCATGGCTGTGGACCGCGCCTTTGCCGACGCGCAGAAGGGCGGCTTCCAGCCCGTTCCCCGGCACCTGCGCGACACGCACTACCGCGGCGCGGAAGAGCTCGGCTCCGGCGAGGGCTACAAGTATGCCCACGACTACCCCGGCCACTTTGTGCAGCAGCAGTACCGCCCCCTCGAGGCCGGGGGCTTTCCGTACTATGTGCCCTCCGAGCAGGGCTTTGAGGCGCAGGTGCGCGCGTTGCGCAGGGAGCGGGGGTTTGACGACCCGCCGGATAATTGTCAAAATAATTTTACATGACATTTGCGACAAAAAAGTGACAAGTTGCCGCAAATGTCGTATAATTGTCAAAAGTGCATGCGCGGCGTCTCGCATACCGCCCGCGCCGTGCGCAATCTGCGGTGGAGCTGTTGAACATGGCCGAAAAGTACACGCGTTCAGGCAGGAAGCAGGGCGCCCACAGGCGATCGGACAGGCATCGCCGCGCCCATTCGCCCCGAGACGGCGCGAGCGTCGCCACGTCGCGCACGGCGCAGCGCAGGCTGCTGAGCAGGCGCAGGCAGACGCGCATCGCGCTTGCGCTGCTTGTAGTGGTGGTGCTGCTTTTGAGCATGTGCGGCTGGCAGTTTGCCGAATACAAGTCCTTCCAGCAAAAGCGCGCCGCCGTGGAGATCGAGACCTTCTACGACGGGACGTTCATCGAGGGGATCGACGTGTCGCTGGTGACGCTCAATCAGGCGATCGCCCATTGGTCGCAGAACGTCGAACCCGCCTATTCCGAGCGCAGCGTCACGCTCTCGGACGGCACTGTGGTCACCTCCGCGATGGTCGGCTATACGAGCAACTACCAGAGCGTGCTGCTGGCCGCCTACAGCGCCGGGCGCGAGGGCGGCATGGACGAGCGGTTTGAAACCGTCAGCAGCGTCGAAAGCGGCGTGGACTATGTGGTCACGCGCGCGGCCTACACGCTGGAGGGCATCGCGGCGTTCGTCGCCGAGCTCGCCAAGGGCATCGACTGCGCGCCCACGGACGAGGTGCTCACCGGCTTTAACGAGGAGACCTACGAGCTCGAGTTCAGCGAGGGCGCCCCGGGCCAACAGGTGGACCAGGAAAAGCTGTGCGCGGACATCGCCGCTGCGTTCGACGCGGGCGGCGGCATGGTGGAGATCCCCCTCATCTATACGCCCTATGTCTCCAACAGGAGCGGCTACGGCATCATCGCAAGCTACGATACGGATGCGAGCGATTCCTCCTCGGCGCGCATACACAACATCCGCCAGGCCAGCGCGACCATCAACGGCGTGTGCATCCAGCCGGGGCAGACGTTCTCGTTCAACACCGTCGTCGGCGAGCGCACAAAGAGCACGGGCTACCGCCCCGCGCCGGCCTACACCGGCTCGGGCACGTCGCTGGAATACGGCGGCGGCATCTGCCAGGTGTCCTCCACGCTCTACGCCGCCGTGCTTCAGACCGACCTTCAGGTCACCGAGCGGCATCCGCACTCCATCCGCGTCACCTACATCCCCCGCGGGAAAGACGCCACCGTGGACTGGAACCACAAGGATTTCAAGTTCGTCAACAACACCGAGGACCCCATCTATATCGCATGCCGCGTGGATGACGATATGACGGTCCACGTCGCCATCTTTGGAAGGCTGTAGGCGTCGGGATGTGCCCACGCCCGTTTCCCGCCGATGCGCGGAGGCGCGAACGCCCCGGCATCGGCGGTTTTACCGAAAGCTAACCCGCACTCCCCGCCGCTTTGGCGGGAATTTACGTTTCCGTGTTGAAAAAAGCAAATGAATCTGGTATACTTTAGCATTGGCAATATGTGACGCAGCGTCTAAACAGGAGGAAGGAACATGGCTAGCACGTTTGAAAAGCTCTCGTCCAACAAGGTGAAGCTGGGCTTCGTCGTAGAGAGCGAGCAGTTCGACGAGGGCATTCGCAGGGCATATATCAAAAACGTCAAGAAGTTCAACATTCCGGGCTTTCGCCGCGGCAAGGCCCCGATGAAGGTCATAGAAAACTACTATGGCGCGGGCGTGTTCTACGAGGACGCGTTC
The DNA here is from genome assembly GCA_019409045.1 of Clostridiales bacterium. GTDB lineage: Bacteria > Bacillota > Clostridia > Christensenellales > Aristaeellaceae > Pullichristensenella. Next base: position 10,518 of record DXVG01000002.1, read on the forward strand.
GACATCATCTTCCCCGACATCTACCGCGCCGCGCTCAAGGAGCATGACGTGCAGCCCGTGGACCGTCCGGAGCTGGAGGTCGAGCAGATCGAAAAGGGCAAGGAGCTCAAGTTCACCGTGGAGGTGTTCGTGCGCCCCGACGTGGAGCTCGGCCAGTACAAGCACCTGGGCATCGAGAAGAAGGTCGAGGAAGTCACCGACGACGACGTGATGGCCGACATCGAGCGCGCGCGCGACCGCGCCGCCCGCTACGTCGAGGTGACCGACCGCGCCGCCAAGCTGGACGATCAGGCCAACATCGACTATCAGGGCCTGCTGGACGGCACGCCCTTTGAGGGCGGCACCGCGCAGGGCCACGAGCTGGTGCTCGGCTCCGGCGCGTTCATCCCGGGCTTTGAGGAGCAGGTCGTGGGCATGACCATCGGCGAGGAGAAGGATATAGACCTCACCTTCCCCGAGAATTACCACGCCGAGGAGCTCGCGGGCAAGCCCGTCGTGTTCAAGGTGAAGCTCAACAGCCTGCGCGAGAAGGACGTGCCCGCGCTGGACGACGAGTTTGTCAAGGACGTTTCAGAGACCGCCAACACGGTTGAAGAATATAAGAAAGAGATCCGCGAAAAGCTGGAGAAGCAGGCCGAGGAGCGCGCCGACGCGGCGTTTGAGTCGGAGATCATCGAAACCGTGTCCGACAACGCCAAGATCGACATCCCCAAGGCCATGGTCGAGGAGCAGATCGACGCCATGCTGCGCGACATGGAGCTGCGCATGATGTACCAGGGCCTGCGCATGCAGGACTTCCTCAAGTACTCCGGCCAGACCATGGAGCAGATGCGCGAGACCTACCGCCAGCAGGCCGAGGACCGCGTCAAGACGCAGCTGACCCTCGAGGCCATCACCAAGGCCGAGGGCATCGAGCCGACCGACGAGGAGATCGACAAGGAGCTCTCCCGCTTTGCCGAGCAGGGCAAAAAGACCCTCGAGGAGTTCAAAAAGGACATGCCCGAGGGAGACCTGGAATACTTCCGCGAGGTCGCCGCGGTCAACAAGACCGTCCGCTTCCTCAAGGACAACGCCGGCAAGGAATAGTCCCGCGTTTTTCGCTCATACTCAATTACGAGAACGCCGCAATACAGGAGGTGCGCCCATGAATCTTGTACCCTATGTCGTTGAACAGACCAACCGAGGAGAGCGTTCGTATGACATCTTCTCGCGGCTTTTGAAGGACCGCATCGTGTTCCTGGGCGGCGAGATCGACGACGTTTCCGCCAACCTCGTCGTGGCGCAGATGCTCTTTTTGGAGATGGAGGACCCGGATCAGGACATCATGCTCTATATCAACAGCCCCGGCGGCTCCATCTCCGCGGGCATGGCCATCTACGATACCATGCACTACGTCAAGTGCGAAGTCTCCACCGTGTGCGTGGGCATGGCCGCCTCGATGGGCGCGTTTCTGCTGGCCTCCGGCGCCAAGGGCAAGCGCAAGGCGCTCCCCAACGCCGAGATCATGATCCACCAGCCGCTGGGCGGCGCGCGCGGCCAGGCCACGGACATCGCCATACAGGCCGAGCAGATACTGCGCATCAAGCGCAAGATGAACGAGCTGCTCGCCAAGCACACCGGAAAGCCGCTCAAGACCATCGAAAAGGACGTGGAGCGCGACTACTACATGAACGCCGAGGAGGCGCTCAAGTACGGCATCATTGACGACATCATCGCGCCGAGGAGATAAGGGAAATGCCAACCAACAAGGATGACTTCAGCAAGGCGCGCTGCTCCTTCTGCGGCAAGACGCAGGATCAGGTGCGCAAAATGGTCGCCGGGCCGAACGCCTATATCTGCAACGAGTGCCTCCTTTTGTGCCAGGAGATCGTCTCCGACGACGTGGAATCCGTCGGCGGCAACGGGCAGATCAAGACGCCGCGGGAGATCAAGGAAGTGCTCGACCAGTACGTCGTCGGCCAGGAGCGCGCGAAGAAGGCGCTGTCGGTGGCGGTGTACAACCACTACAAGCGCATACAGTACCAGTCCGGGCCCAACAGCCGCAAGGCCGATGTGGAGCTGCAAAAGTCGAACATCGTCATGCTCGGCCCCACCGGCTGCGGCAAGACCTACCTTGCCCAGACGCTCGCCAAGATACTCAACGTGCCCTTCGCCATCGGCGACGCGACCAGCCTGACCGAGGCGGGCTACGTCGGCGAGGACGTTGAAAACATACTCCTGCGCCTGATCCAGAACGCGGATTACGATGTGGAGCTCGCCCAGCGCGGCATCATCTACATCGACGAGATCGACAAGATCGCCCGCAAGAGCGAAAACCCCTCCATCACGCGCGACGTGAGCGGCGAGGGCGTGCAGCAGGCGCTGCTGAAGATACTGGAGGGCACTGTCGCCAGCGTGCCGCCGCAGGGCGGCCGCAAGCACCCGCATCAGGACTTTATACAGATCGACACCACCAACATACTCTTCATCTGCGGCGGCGCGTTCGACGGCATCGAGCGCATCATCGAAAACCGCGTGGGCAAGAAGGTGCTGGGCTTCGGCGCGAACGTGCGCGGCAAGAACGAGCGCACGGACGAGGAGATCATGGCGCAGCTCCAGCCGGAGGATCTGCTCAAGTTCGGCCTCATCCCCGAGTTCGTGGGGCGCCTGCCGGTGCTGGTCACGCTCAATCAGCTCGACGAGGAGGCGCTGATCAAGATACTCACCGAGCCGAAGAACGCTCTGGCAAGGCAGTACGCGAAGCTGCTCAGCTTTGACAATGTGGAGCTGGAGTTCACGCCGGAGGCGCTGCGCGCGATCGCCCACAAGGCGCTCGAGCGCAAGAGCGGCGCGCGCGGATTGCGCGCCATCATCGAGGGCGTGATGACCGATACCATGTACGAGCTGCCCGGCATGGAGGGCGTCAAAAAGTGCATCGTCACCGAGGACGCCGTGCTCAAGGGCGAAAAGCCCATCCTCATCCGCGGCCAGATCACCGAGAAGGCCAAGCGGCAAAAGGAAGCTCTCCCCGAGGCCAAGCCGGAGGGCGCGTAAAACCCGCAGAATCGAGAGGGGAGCGGCGCAGGCCACTCCCCTCAGAGCGTCGATAAAACCCCAAACGCAAAAATCACTTCCGAAAAACAGGCGGAAGTGATTTTTGCTTCCTGTGAGCTTCGCCTGCAGACCGCGGCCACTTACGCCCATGTAAGCGCCCCTTGCCATTCACATCAGTACGCCCCGTCCTCGTACCAGTACAGTATATGCGCGTCCGCGTCGTATACATACAGGTTCCAGAATCGCGGCTGCGCATCCGTCCCGCCCATCTGCGCGCCTGTGCGCGCGCACGCGGCCGCGTAGTCCTCCCGCGAGGCGGATTCCAGCGTCCATTCGCCGCTGACGCTGTCGAGGAGAAAATAGCTCTCCCCGACCCAGGCGGACGTGCGCTTGTGCCGCAGGCCGATGTAGCGCCCATCGGTGCAAAAGGCGCACACGTCGAAAGGGACGACCGCCATCAGCGCCGTCTCCCCGTCCGGCCGCACGAGCGCGGCGCCATAGTGACCGTCATAGTATATATTGCCGTGTATCCGATAGCCGTTGGGGAGGTCGTAGCGCCACTGCGTCGTCTCAAACTTGCAGCTGATGATGCAGCCCTGCCAGAGTGGGAGCGTGCTCAGCGCCGCAAGCGCGCAGATCGCCACCGCCGAAAGGCCCGCCAGAAATGAGAGCCTGCGGCTGCGCGGGGAAGCCCCTCCGAATGAACCCGTCGCATGCTTATCTGCCCCCTTTCGCGCTCCAATCATGGATAGTATAGCAATAAATTTATCGAATATCAATAATAATATATAATAAAACAAAAAACGGCGACCTCCGCGGTCGCCGTTTGCGTTCGTTCGGATTGGATTCAACTGCCGGAATACAAAAGCCCCAACAGCCATGCGATCAGCCGGCACGGCAACAGCCGCGAGAGCATCACAAACAGCTTGTAGGAGGCGCCGATGGCGTAGTAGGGCTTGACGCGCCTTTTCAGCGCCACGCGCGCCAGAAAGCGGCCCGCGACCTCCGGGGCCATGCCGTTTTTCTCGTCCTTTTCCATCTTCGCAACCGAGCGGGCGATGCGCCCGCCGTACACGTCGTCGCCCTCATGGCTCTTCTCGCGCGCCGCCGTAAAGCCTGTGCGTATGTCGCCGGGCATGACCGCGCAGACGCTGACGCCGAACGGCTTGACTTCGTTTGATAGCGCCAGCGTGTAGGCGTTGATCGCCGCCTTGGACACGGAGTACCACGCCTGAAACGGTATGCACAGCGGCGCAGCCACGGAGCTGACGTTCACGATGCGCCCGCCGCCCTGCGCGCGCATCAGCGGGAGCGCCGCTTTGGTCGCGTTCACCATGCCGAACAGGTTCACGTCCAGAAGCCTTCGCGCGTCCTCGTTCTGTGTAAACTCCGCCGCGCCGGAGATGCCGAAGCCCGCGTTGTTGACGAGCACGTCCAGCCGCCCCTCGCGCTCGTACACGGAGGCGATGGCCTCGGACACGCTCCGCTCGTCGGACACGTCCGCCGCGATGTGCGCAAGCCCGGGAAGCTCCGCCGCGTGGCGGCTGAGGACGTACACGTTCGCGCCCGCGTCGCGCAGCGCGTTCGCCGTGGCAAGCCCGATGCCGCTGGTGCCGCCGGTGACCACGGCCACGCGCTTCACGCCTGTTCCTCCACCAGCACGCGCGCGAATATGTCCGCGGCCTCGTCCAGCAGCGCCTCGGTCAGCGTGGCCATGTAGCTCGTGCGCAGCAGGCACTTGTCCGGCGGCGTGGCGGGGGGCAGCACGGGATTGACGTACACGCCCTCCTCGTAGAGCCTGCGCGCCTTGGCGAGCGTGTTTTCCGTGGTGTAGGTGTAGATGGGTATGATCGGCGTGGTCGCCTCGATGATCGGCACGCCGCGCGAGCGCAGCTTTGCGCGCATGTACGCCGACAGCTCGGACAGCCGCGCGACGATCTGGGGATTTTCGCGTATGTGGCGCAGCGCCGCCAGCGCGACCGCCGCGTTGGCGGGCGGTATGGACGCGGAGAATATGAACGGGCGCGAGTGGTGGCGGATGTAGTCGATCACGCGCTCGTTCGCCGCCGCGTAGCCGCCCAGGCTCGCCAGCGACTTGGAGAACGTGCCCATGATGATGTCCACCTCGTCCTCGAGGCCGAAGTGGCTGGCCGTGCCGCGCCCGCCTTCGCCGATCACGCCCAGGCCGTGCGCGTCGTCCACCATCACGCGCGCGCCGTATTTGCGCGCCAGCGCCACGATCTCGGGCAGCTTTGCGATGTCGCCGCCCATGCTGAACACGCCGTCGGTCACGATCAGGCAACCGGCGCTGTGCGGCACCTTCTGGAGCTGCATTTCCAGCTCCTCCATGTTGCTGTGGCCGTAGGTGAGCATGCGGCCGTAGGACAGGCGGCATCCGTCGTAGATGCTGGCGTGGTTCTCCTTGTCGCAGATCACATAGTCGCCGTGTCCGACGATGGCGGAGATGATGCCCAGGTTGGACTGGAAGCCCGTGGAGAACGTGCAGCAGGCATCCTTGTGCAAAAAGTCCGCAAGCTCCGCCTCCAGCTCCAGGTGCAGCTTCAGCGTCCCGTTCAGAAAGCGCGAGCCGGAACAGCCGGTCCCGTACTTCTCAAGCGCGCGCAGGCCCGCCTCCATCACCTCGGGGCAGGCCGTCAGCCCGAGGTAGTTGTTGGAGCCGAGCATGATGCGGCGCTTGCCCTCCATGATGACCTCCACGTCCTGGCGCGTCTCCAGCGCGTGAAAGTAGGGGTACAGCCCCTTCTGGCGCAACTCGTTCGCCAGCGTATATGCATCGCATTTGGAAAAGATGTCCATGAATAGCCCCTTTCTGCCACCCGGTTTTGCACTGATTATAGCACATTCCGGCAAAAAAGGAAACTATTTTTGGCAAAACAAAGGCCTGTCGCGCCTTTTTTAATCTGCGCTCACTGCGGCTCGGAGGGGGGTTGGGCGTCCGGATCGGGGGCGAGCAGGTGTACGATGCCCGCGACCTCGTCCACCGGCAGCGCAAACGTCAGCCCCTTGCCCTGCGTGTTCAGCCCCGCGCCCTCGGCAATGGCGCTCATCAGCGCGTGGCGCTCCGGCCTGCGGGCGAGTATGAGCACGATCTCCTTCTCCGGCTGTATGGCGATGCCGAAGAACTGCTCGGCCTCGTGTACGCCCGTGCCGCGCCCGTGCAGTATGGTGCCTCCGCTGGCGCCCGCGGCGCGCGCCGCGTCCATCACCAGATCGGAAAATCCGCGGTTGACGATGGTGACGATCAGGTCAAAGCCGTTATCCATGCGCCTTTCCTCCCTTGACGAGCAGTTCGTAGCTGTCGCGCCCGGCGATGCTGTTTAAGGCAACGCTCACGGCAAAGTAGCGCTCCCCCTCCAGCGCGGCCTCCAGCGCGCGCAGCGCGTCGGCGACCCTTCCGGAGGCGCACGGGGCGATCAGCACGTCCCTGCGCGTGTCCGAAAGGCCGAGGTACTCCATCCACGCGGCCTTGGCCGTGCCCTGCCCGGTCAGATGGAAGCACACGGCGCAGCCCGCACCCTCCAGCGCCGCGCGCATGCGCTCTCCCTGCCCGGCCCCGGCCACGGCGACGATCAGTTTCAATTTCTCCATAAGCACCTCTAATCGAAGTCGATGATCTCGGTCTCCGGCCTCGGGGCCAGGCCGCCGCGCGCGCGTGCGCGCGTGCGGAAGGCGTACACAAGCGCCAGCGCCTGTATGGCGATCAGCGGCGTCATCGCCACCATCGCCACCAGCCCGAAGGCGTCCGCCATGGGGTTGCCGCCCAGCGCGTCCACCGCGCCGAGGGCGAAGGGGAGCAGGAACGTGGCCGTCATCGGGCCCGAGGCCACGCCGCCCGAGTCGAACGCGATGCCCGTGAACACGCTCGGCACGAAAAACGACATGCCCAGCGCCAGCGCGTATCCCGGCAGCACAAAATACCAGATGGAAAGCCCGGTGAGTATGCGCACCATGGCAAGCCCGAGGGAGACGGCAACGCCCACGCAGAGCGTTGTCATCATCGCGCGCTTGCTGATGACGCCGTCGGTGATCTGCGCGACCTGCTCGTTGAGCACATGCACCGCCGGTTCCGCCCGCACGATGAAAAATCCCATCAGCATCGCAAGCGGTATGAGCACCCAGTTGGCGGAAAGCGAGGCGAGCCGGCCGCCCAGCGCATAGCCCACGGGCAGAAAGCCCGTGTTGACCGCCGCCAGGAACAGGCAAAGCCCCAGAAGCGTGTAGACGATACCGGAAGCCATGCGCAAAAGCCTGCGCGCGGGCAGCTTCAGCCAGAAGATCTGAAACACGGCAAAGACGAGCAGTATGGGGAGCAGCGCGACGGATACCTCCTGCAGATAGTGGGGAATGGCGTCAAGCAGCGTGGGCAGCACTTCGTCCCAGGACGTCAGAAGCGCGGGGATCTCCGAGGCGTACTGGCTGGAGGTGGGGTCAAAGAACATCGCCAGCACCAGCACCGCGAGTATGGGGCCGATGGAGCACATCGCCACAAGGCCGAAGCTGTCCTCCTCAGAGCTCTTGCCGCCGCGCACCGCCGCCACGCCCACGCCCAGCGCGAGTATGAACGGCACGGTGATCGGCCCGGTGGTGACGCCGCCGGAGTCGAAGGCCACGGGCAGAAAGTCGTTGTCGGCAAAGATGGCGAGCACAAAGACGAGCGCGTAGAAGAAAAGCAGCATCAGGTTCAGCCGCTTGCGAAAGACGATGCGCAAGAGCCCCAACACCAGAAACACGCCCACGCCCGCGGCGACGGAGAAGATGAGCGCGCTGTTTGGAAAGGCGGGAACCTGCGAGGCCAGCACCGTCAGGTCCGGCTCGGCGATGGTGATGACCGCGCCCATCAGAAAGCCCGCGCCGATGAGAAACGGCAGGCTGCGCTTCTGCGTCATGCGCGCGCCCACCATCTCGCCCATGGGCGTCATGGAGATTTCCGATCCCAAAGTAAAGAGCGTCATGCCGATGATGAGCACCACCGCGCTGAGGACAAACAGGAGCACGGTCGGACCGTTCAGGGGGGCGATGGTGAAGGCAAGCGCGAGCACGATCAAGGCGATCGGCGCGACGGAAGATATTGCCTCCCCGAATTTTGTTCCAATGGCGCCCAACAATGGCAACACCTCCACAGATAAATCTATATAAAATTATAACATTCCCGCGCGGGGCATGTCAACCGCGCGCGGGAAAGAAGTGTGTTCGGGATGCTTTAAGCCGATGAGAAGCGGGGATCAGGAGAGCTTAAACTCGGCCCAGATGTCCTGATACACGCTCTCGTATTCGCCGATGTCCTCGGCAAACTGCTTGGTGGCAAACAGCTCCTCGGGGATGTTGAGCGCCTGATAGTCGAGGCTTCCCTCGGGCAGCAGCTCGGCCGCGGCGGCGTTGACGTTCAGGTACATCGTCCAGGGCTGTATGCGCGCGGCGATCTCCGGCCGCATCAGGAAGTTGAGGAACTCGTGCGCGCCCTCGGGGTTGTTCGCGCTCGCGGGGATGACCATCGCGTCGATGCCGAAGCCGATGCCCTCGGCCGGGAACACATATTCAAACGCGCCGGGCATCTCCTGCTCGCAGATGACCGCCTGCGAGGTGAACAGGAACGCGGCCTTCGCCTCGCCCGAGAGCAGGTACTGGTAGGCCAGGTTCGAATCCAGCGCCAGCACGTTCGGCCGGATTTCCGCCAGCTTTTCGGCGGCCTCGGCAAGCTCCGCGTCGTCGGTGGTGTTAAAATCGTGGCCGAGCATGATGTTGACGTAGCCGATCATCACGCGCGCGCTGTCCAGCAGGCACACGCTGTCCTCGAACTGCGCGTCGAACAGGTCGGCAAAGTGCGTGATCTCGCCCTCGACCAGCTCGGGGTTGTACACCAGCACCGGCGAGCCGGGCGCGTAGGGGATGGTGTATTCCCCGTCGGGGTCGTAGTACTGGTTCAGGTACGAGGGGTCGAGGTTTCCATAGTTGGACAGCGCGTCCATGTCAAGTGGCTGGAGAAGGCCGTCCTTGCGCAGTATGGAGAGCGCGTAGTCGCTGGCGAGCACGACGTCGTAGGCCGCGCCGGTCTCCATCACCACGAGCATGTCCTCGTTGCTTGCAAAGGGCGAGAAGTTCACCTCGATGCCCGTCTCCTCCGTAAATTGGGCGAGCACTTCCGGCTCGAAATAGCCGTCCCAGGTGTAGATGTCGATGCTCTCGGCCAGCGCGCAGGGGCCGAGCGCGAGCGCGAGCGTGAACAGTGCGACGAGCAGTTTTTTCATCTTTGCGTCCTCCCGTTCCGAGTTGTTTTATGAAGCCCTTCTGCGCCGGGCGAGCCGGAGCAGCGCGGTTCCGAGGAAAATGGTGGCGAGCATGAGCGTAGAGAGCGCGTTGACCTGCAGGCTCACGCCCATGCGCACCGAGGAGTAGATCTTTACCGGCAGCGTGGTGGTGCCCGGGCCGGTGACGAAGAAGCTGATGACGAAGTCGTCCATGCTCATGGCGAACGCCAGCAGCGTGCCGGAGACCACGCCCGGCAGGATCAGCGGCAGCGTCACCGTGAAAAACGCGCGGGCGGGCGACGCGCCCAGGTCGCGCGCGGCGTTGACCAGCTCCGGGTCCATCCCCGCCAGCCGCCCCTTGACGACGATGTAGATGTAGGGCACGCAGAACGTGACGTGTGCAAGCGTCAGCGTCAGCATGCCAAAGGGCAGCCCCACCGCGGTAAACAGCGCCAGAAAGCCCATGGCCATGATGATCTCCGGCGTCATCGCGGGAAGCAGCGCCAGCCCCTCCAGCGCGCCCGCGAAGCGCAGCTTGCGCCGCGCCATGCCCACCGCGCCGAGCGTCCCGAGCACCGCCGAGATCGCGCAGCTGTACACCGCGAGCTGCAAGCTCTGCAAAAGCGCGTCGAGCAGCCCCTTCGTGTCCTGAAACAGCTCGCGGTAGTGCTGCAGGGAAAAGCCCGTAAAGTTGAAGGTAAAGCGGCTCTGATTCGCGTTGAAGGAGTAGATCACCGTCACCACGATCGGCAGGTACATCAAAACCAGCACCAGCGCCATGAACACCCGGGAGCCGACGCTTCGCCCTTTCATGCGCCCACCCCCTTACAGCGAGGCGATGTCCTCGGCCTTTCCGCCCGCGCGGCGGTACAGCCAGAGGAAAACGCCGGTCAGAAGCATCATCACCACCGACAGCGCCGCCGCGAAGGGCCAGTCGCGGCTTTTGAGGAGCTGGTCGTTGATGAGGTTTCCGAGGAACACGTCGTTTGAGCCGCCCAGAAGGTCGCTCATGAAGAACAGGCCGATGGACGGGACGAACGTGAGCACGCAACCGGCCAGCATGCCCGGCGCGGTCAGCGGCAGCGTCACCGTGAAAAACGCGCGCAGGGGAGAGGCGCCCATGTCGCGCCCGGCCTCCACCAGCGTCCAGTCCATCTTCTCCACGGAGGAGTAGGTGGGCAGTATCATAAACGGCAGCATCGCGTACACCATGCCCAGCACCACCGCGCCGAACGTGTTGAGCAGCTTCAGCGGCTGGTCGATCAGCCCCAGCGCCTGCAAAAACGCGTTGATCGGGCCGTCGCCCATGAGCAGTATGCGCCAGCCGTACACGCGCACAAGCGCGTTGGTCCAGAACGGCACGATCACCAGCAGCATCAGGATCGCCCGCCGCCTGGGCGGCGATTTTGCCATCAGGTAGCCGAACGGATAGCCGATCGCCAAACAGATCAGCGTGGTCAGCGTCGCAAGCCGCAGGCTGTTTCCCAGCACCTTCAGGTAGCTGGGGTTGAGTATCTTCAGGTAGTTGTCCAGCGTCAGGTTCGCGCTTACGCCGAGCCCGCTCGCGTCGCGCGTGGTAAAGCTCAGCCACACGATGTAGCCCAGCGTCACCACTACGAACAGCACCGTCCAGATCGCCATGGGCAAAACCAGCCATATCGCGCCGTCTGAGCGCCTCGCCTTCTTCTTCATCGCACCAGCGCCGCCTCGTTCGGATTCCAGCTCACATAGATGCGCTTGCCCTCCTCCAGCTGTTCCTCGCCGGAGGTCTGCTGGATGGCGAGTATCTGCTGGCCGCCGGGGAGCTCCACCGTCTCGCGGATGGAGCCGCCCGCGTAGTGCCGCGAGCGCAGGACGCCCGGCAGGCAGCACCCCGCGGCGGAGGGCACGCGCGAAAGCCGCACGCGCTCTATGCGCAGGCACACGTCCACCGCGTCGCCCACACGGACCTGCGGCCCCCCGGCGCGGCCGGGGAAGCGGTGGCCGGCGTAGCTGAGCACCGGCACGCAGCCGTCGGTCTGCGCCACCTCGCAGCGCAGGAAGTTCGACTGGCCGATGAACTCGGCGGCAAAGCGCGTGGCGGGCCGCTCGTACACGTCCTCGGGCGCGCCGATCTGCTCGATCAGCCCGTCGCGCATGATGGCGATGCGGTCGGAGAGGTTGAGCGCCTCCTCCTGATCGTGCGTGACGTACAAAAACGCGATGCCCAGCCGCTTTTGTATGTCCTTGAGCTCGCGCTGCATCTGCTGGCGCAGCTTCAGATCCAGCGCGCCCAGCGGCTCGTCCAGAAGCAGCAGCTTGGGGCCGAGCACCACCGCGCGCGCAATGGCCACGCGCTGGCGCTGTCCGCCGGAGAGCTGCGAGGGCATGCGCTTTTCAAAGCCCTCCAGCGCCACCAGGCGCAGCATCTCCGCCACGCGCCGGTCGCGCTCCTCCCTTCGGACGCCGCGCACGCGAAGCCCGTAGGAGATGTTTTTTCCCACGTTCATGTGCGGAAAGAGCGCGTAGCTCTGAAACACGGTGTTTACGTCCCGCTTCTCCGGCGGCAGGGCGGTGATGTCCGCCCCGTCCAGAAGCACGATGCCCGCGTCCGGCGCGGTGAGCCCGGCGACGATGCGCAGCGTGGTGGTCTTGCCGCAGCCGGAGGGGCCGAGCAGCGTGACAAATTCGCCCGTCTCAATGGTCAGCGATACGCCGCGCAACACGTCGGCGCCCTCAAATCGCTTGTGCAGATCGCGGATCTCCAGCATTTTCCGTCCTTCTTTTTCCTTGCTTTCTCTATATATACCCGTATGCCGATATTATGAACAATATAGCGTATTTTTGCGCGAGGTGCAAGACAAGTTCGGTAAACTCGCGTCCAAAGCAAAGGAAAATGTCCCCGCATCAGGCGGGGGCACGCAACTTGAGAAACGTGAGGGTCACGGTGCCTTCGCGGGCATCCTCGGGGCCATTGTACGTGAGGCTGAACACAGTCGCTTCGGGCGCGTAAAGGATGAAACTCGATGCGCCGACAGCCGAACTGCCGTTGGCGGTGGTGGCGAAATAGACGCCGGTCTCCAGATGCGCTGTACCATTGTAAAAGGGCGTCACCTGGATATAATTGGGGTCGCGCAGTATGGCGGAGACGCTGTAGGTGACCAGGTAATATCCGGCCGTGAGAGAGACCTGCGTCAGAGTGGATTCGGTGATATTGCCAGTGGGATCAGGCACCGAAGGGAAAAGCGTGATCCGATCGCCGCTTGTAAAGAGGTCCTCGTAGTCGATGAAGGAGGCAAAGGCATCCGGCGGGGCGACACCGGCAGGCCCCGTCGCGCCGGTCGGACCAACTTCGCCTGCGGCCCCCGCCGGCCCGGTTGGGCCTGTCGCGCCGGTCGGACCGATTTGGCCCGCAGGCCCTGTGGCCCCGATCGGGCCTGTCGCTCCGGTCGGACCAACCTCGCCTGCGGTCCCCATCGGTCCGGCAGGCCCCGTCGCGCCCGTCGCGCCCGCAGGCCCTGTGGCCCCGGTCGGTCCGGTCGGACCCGTCGCGCCCGGGCTCCCTGACGGTCCGGTCGGCCCCTGCGCCCCCTGAGCGCCCTGTGTTCCAACAGGTCCCATGGGTCCGGTCATACCCGTCGCTCCGGTCGGGCCTGTGGCTCCGGTCGGGCCTGTGGCTCCGATCGGCCCTATAGCTCCTGCAGGGCCGGTGGGACCGGTCGGGCCTTCCGCCCCCTCCGGGCCGCGCGGCCCACCGGCAGGCCCGGTCGGGCCTGTGGCCCCTGGCAGCCCGCGCGGCCCGACATCTCCCTGTGCGCCGGTAGGGCCTGTTGCGCCGGCAGGCCCGGTTTCGCCCATGGCTCCGCGCGGCCCTGTCGGGCCGATCCGCCCTACAGGCCCTGTGGCCCCGGTCGGCCCCGTTGGCCCGACTTTCCCGCCACAGGGCGGAGCGGGGACATGGCAGGCCCGTGCAGGGCAACACGGGCAGCCGACACAGTATAGGCGGCGTCCCAAGGGACAGCGCATGCAGTTGGACATGGCAGGCCAGCTCCTTTCGCCGGGGCATATCTCCTTCAGTCTATGCCGGCGCGCTGGGCGCGTTCCCATACCATCCCAAAGTCGTTTCAGCGGGCGCGGCGGTCGCGCCGGCCGTCGGAATAGAAGCGCTTTTTGTCCTCGTACATGCGGCGGTCGGCCTCGTCGAACTGTTCCTTGATGTTGCAGTTTTCGCCGCGCCAGGAAGCCCCGGCAGAGATATGCAGCCCATCTTCCCGCATGGCCTTGCGCGCGGCTTCTATGCCCCTGCGGAAAGCCTCCTCGCCGCTGCTGGCGTCGATGACCACGAATTCGTCGCCGCCGGTGCGGTAGGCTTTGCCCGCAAACGCGCGGCGGATGTGCGTTGCCGTGCGGTGGATGAGCAGATCGCCGGCGCTGTGGCCTTCCCGGTCGTTGGTACTCTTGAGGCCATTGATGTCGAAGCAGGCAACGCCCAACGGCTGGCCGGGGTCGTTCTCGCGGCGGCACACCTCGGCGTTGAAGCTGTTGCGGTTGAACAGGCCGGTGAGCGTATCCTCATAGCTGAGGCGTTTGAGCGTCTCCTCCAATTCCATGCGGCGGGTGACGTCGAAGGCGATGCGCTGGATGATCTGCCCGCGCTCGTCTTCGCTGATGAAGGTATTCGTGCCGGTGAGACAGAGGCGCTTGCCACTTTTGTTTTCCATATGATAGTCGATGTGCGTCACATCGTCCGGCGTCTTGAGCGCGTCAAGCGCCGACGCAATTCGTCCGGCATCCTCGGGGATGACGCCGTCGCAGAAGCCGCGCGACCAATCGAGGGCGCGCGCCTCGCTCTCCGTCACGCCGAGGATGTCACACAGCGTGCGGTTGAAGGTGAGCAGATGGTAAACGCCACCCTTGCGCACGAGGCGGATGATACCGCAGGATACGGTATCGTAGATGCTGCGCAGTTCTGCCGTCTGCTCGGCGATCTGCTTTTTCTGCTCTTCCACACACTGTTGCAGGTATTCGTAAGTCTGGCGCGCCACCTTGGTGGGGAAGCCCACGTCGCCTTCCACCATTTCAATATAGGGGTTGGAGATATGAATGTGGCAGCAGCGCAGTTCGCCTTCCACCGTGCGGTACGCCATGGCAACGCGCTGATGCACGCGCAGATAGACGTTTGTGGAAGGGTCGGTGGCGATCCACAGCCTGCCGGTGCAGAGGAACACGTCCGGGGCGATGGTGATGGCGTCGTAGTGTTCGTCTGTGATGTTGCACCGGGGCACTTTACCGACAAACTGACGGAAGATGGCCTTGACCGCTTCCGTACCAGCGGCATATTCGCCCTCGCCGGCGCCAAACCACAAAAAGCGGTCGTCGAACCAGGCGAGTATGCCCTCCACGTCGTTTTCACAGTAGTGCTTGTGCATCAGATGGCTGGTCAGGGCCATGGCGGCCTGCGCGTCTGTGCCAAAGCGGGGGACAAACGGCTCGTTCAAGGAGATCGATCCTTCCGGGAATTTAACGAAAACTACTTGTAATATAATAACTATATCACGAGTTCGCGCTAAAATCAACACCAAAATGCAAAAATGGGGGAGGCATGCCGCCTCCCCACAGGGAACCATCCCATCATCCCGCCGTTTCCCGCGCGCTGGGCGCGAGGCGTATTTCCAGCAAGCCCGTCAGCCCTTTGCCGGTAAAGCCAAGGTAACTGCTGCCTGCGGGCAATGTCAGCGTCTTTTCGCAGTCTCCCTGCGCGTCGAGCAGCACTTCGAGCCTGCGATCGCCGGATATGAGGAACAGCGTGCCGCCGCCGCTCTCCGCGTCGAGCGAGAAGGTCATATCCACATCGCGCCCCACGGTGGAGGTGCCGCCAAAGAGGTATTCCGTGCCGCTGAAGTTTTTGTATTCGGCGCGATAATCGCCCGTGTAATGGTCTTCGCCGAAGGCGCGCACGCCCTGAAGCTGTATGGCGGGGGTGAGGGCGAACTGCCCGGCGAACTGCACCACGCTCTCGTAGGCGGAGAGTACGCCATCCTTGGAAAAGCGACAGCCGCCCAGCCCCAGAGCGATGAGGGCGACGCAAACGAAAGCCAGAGCAATGGCGAGCCAACGCATAAAAGCGCCTCCTTTCAAGTCTGTCAGTCGTCAGACCCGACGATGCGGTAGTAGGTATGTGCGGTGAGACCGTAACAGGCGGCGTAGATGAGCGAGAACGCCACCACGCTCACCAGCGTGCAGAGCGCGAACAGCCCCACGTCGTTGATGCCCAGCAGCGGCAGAAGCCGCATGATGAAGGGAAAGGCAAAGGCGATGTGTATACAGGCGGTGATCAGCGGCAGATAGAACATGATGAGCACCTGCGAGCGCACCGAGC
>DXVG01000020.1 GCA_019409045.1 Clostridiales bacterium
GCCTCGTGCACGTCCGGCGTGAGCAGCGCGAGCGCGCAGGCGGCCAGCGCGGGCGGGATGAACGGGCCGTAGTCCAGCCGCAGCAGCACGCACGCCGCCGCGAGGCACAGCGCCATGCCCGCGCCGCGCGCCGTGGGCGCGACGTAGACCGCGATGCCCAGCGCCGCCGCGAAGGTGGTCAGCGTCGCCACCGCGCGCATGCCCTCGCCCAGGAAGGGCGCGGCCGCGCAGGCGAGCGCGGCGGGGACGACCAGCATCGCGCGCGCGCCATGGCTCTCCTCCCGGCTGCGCCTGAGCGGCGCGGCGGCGCACTGGTACGCGCCCAGCGCGATCAGGTAGCCCGCCGCGGCCCACGTTGCGCTTGTGCGCGCAAAGCCCGCCGCCGCCAGCAGCCCCGGCACGGGGAACAGCAGCGCGCGCAGCGCCGCCATGGGCATGCGCCGAAGCGCCGCGGCGTTCGGCCGCGCAAGCGGGCTCCCCGCCGCGCCCAGCGCGACCGCCAGCGACGCGATGAGCCCCAGCGCCGCCGCGCCCGCCGCCCACACAGCGCCTGAGAGCACGCCGCCCGCGAGCAGCGCCGAGCGCACAAACGCGCTCAGCGCGGCGCTGCCGCACTGCCCGGCGCAGTACATGTGCTCCTCGCTCAGCCGCGCAAGCGCCTCGCACAGGCCGACGGCGCAGCCCGCCGCCCACAGCCGCGCGTCCGGCGGCGCGGAAAACAGCCACGTCCACGCGGCATCGCCCCACAGATATGCCGCGATCCCGGCAACCACGGCGAAGCTCGCCGCGCCCGTCCACGCGCCCCGCAGCCGCGCGGGGGAGACGACCTCGCCCGCCGCACGGCGCACGCCCTCCGCGCCGCAGAGCGTACACAGCCGCCCCAGCATGCACGCGGCAAGGCACATAAGCGCCTGCTCCGCGCGCCCGAGCAGCGCGCACAGGAGCATCGCACCCGGCAAAAGCAGCTCCGCCGTCCTCGTAAGTCTTATCCGCATCGTTCCCTCCTGCACCTCTCATAATCCGTCCGAATGTTTCACATGAAACATCTGCGCGGCGCGGTCGCGAATGTTTCATGTGAAACATTCCGCCCTACACGGCCTCCCCATGTCCGCATCCCTTCACCGTCCCAGTTCGGCCTGTCAAAAGATGCCCCGCAGAACATCCTTTTAATTAAATCAAAATTGGCGGCGTGTACGTCAATTTTGGCATTTTTGGTGAGTTTGACGGTTTATAAAACCGTCAAACTCACCGTTCCCCCTCCCCGTTGAAAAACGAAGTTTTTCAACGGCCTATATAAATCCCATCTGCACGGAGAACAGCCCGGTCATGCCATCCCGCTCGGCCACGCACAGCGTCGCGTCCTCGCCCAGGCGCACGCCGTCCCCCTCCAGCGCCGCGGCGCAGCACTTCTCCGCCAGCGCGGGGAAGTTGTTCTCCTTGCTCAGGTGCCCCAGCACGATCTGCCGCGCGCCGCGCCGCACCAGCTCCACCGCCGCGCAGCCCGCGTCGTCGTTGGCGAGGTGGCCGCGCCTTCCCAGGATGCGCTGCTTGAGCGCGTAGGGGTAGCGCCCGGCGCGCAGCATGTCCGGGTCGTAGTTGGATTCGAGCACCACCGCGTCCGAGCCGGACACGACCCCCAGCCAGCTCTCGCGCACGCAGCCTATGTCCGTGGCCACCGACAGCCGCGCGCCGCCGAGGGAGAGCGTGTAGCCCACAGGCTGCGCGGCGTCGTGGGGGATGTCGAAGGCCATCGCGCACATGCCGCCGATGTAGAAGTCCTGCATCGGCTCGATCACCCGCACGTTGCGAAGCGCCACGCCGCCCAGCTTGTCCTCCATGGCGGCCCAGGTGCCCTCTGTGGCGTAGACGGGCAGATCGTACCTGCGGGAGAGCACGCCCACGCCGCGTATGTGGTCGATGTGCTCGTGCGTGACCAGTATGCCGGAAAGCTCCCCCGGCGACAGCCCCGCGCGGCGCAGCTCCGCCGCCACGCGCGCGCAGGACACGCCCGCGTCCACCAGCAGGTGGCCGCCGTCGCAGCCCGCGTACAGGCTGTTGCCGCTCGAGCCGCTCAGCAGCGGCGAAAACCGAAGCTCCAAACTCTCACCTTCCACGCGCGGCCCCCGCCGCGGCCGCATCTTTCAAAACCCGCTTCACGCGCCCGCCCGGGCGGCCGGAAATTGTTTCATGTGAAACACGCTCACGCCTCCGGCACGCCCGTCAGGTCGAACGCGGGGATGTACTTCTCCTTCGCGGAGGACAGCTCCTGCACAAAGCCGTCGTCAAGCCCCAGGCGGAACAGGTGCTCCACCACCGACTCGTACTCCCGCCGCGTCAAGCGCCGCGAGAGCTGGTCAACGCCCGCCACGTCGCCCATGGGCACATACTGCGCCATCAGGCTCACCCACGCGCCCGGAAGCTCGCGGGCGATCCAGTCCAGCACCGCCCGGCTCTCCGCCGCGCGGCCCGGCAGGATCAGGTGGCGCACGATCACGCCGGAGGCGATCATGCCGTCCGCGTCCAGGCGCACGGGGCCGACCTGGCGCAGCATCTCCACGAGCGCGCGGGAGGCGTGCTCGAAGTAGTCCGGCGCGGCGGAGTAGCGGCCCGCCGCGTCCGCGAAGCGGTACTTGAGGTCCGGCAGGTACACCTGCACGCGGCCCTCCAGCCGCCGTATGGACTCCACGCGCTCGTAGCCGCCCGAGTTCCACACCACCGGTACGGGCAGCGGCGCCTCCAGCGAGGCGAGCACGCTCTCCAGAAAGTGTGTGGCGCTGACGAGGTTGATGTTGTGCACGCCCTGCGCGATGAGCGATGCATAAATATTCTTAAGCCCCTCCACGCTCACGCGCCGCCCGAAGCCGCCGTGGGAGATGCCGTAGTTCTGGCAAAAGCGGCAGCGGAGCGCGCACCCGGAGAAGAACACCGCCCCGGAGCCGCGCGTTCCGCTGATGACCGGTTCTTCGTCGAAGTGCGGCGCGGCCCTGGCCACGCGCGCCTCCGCGCCCATTTTGCAGAAGCCCGCGCCCGTCTCGCCGCGCATAACATTGCACATTCTAGGGCAATTATTGCATAAATATTCCATCTCAAGCGCCTCCCACCGCGCCCTGCGCGCACCGCAGCGTGACAAGGTGCGCCTCCGCGCGCGTGCCCAGGCGAAGGCTCACCACCTCGCAACCCAGCCCCTGCGAGGTCAGAAGGAACACGCCGCCCTCCTTGCGCCAGCCGGACAGGTACTGCCGCTCGCGCTCGGAGAGGCTCAAAAGCGTGCGCTCGCCCAGGCGCACCTGTCCGCCGTGCGTGCCGCCGCTGAGCACCACGTCCGCCCACGCGCCGCCGCCCTGCGCCTCGGCGGTGAGCGCGCCCGCGAAGCTGTCGGGGCTGTGGGCAAAGGCGATCACGCACGCATCGGCGGACACGCCCGAGGCGAGCGCGCCCGCGTCCGTGTCCGGGGAGAGCCCCGCCACATACAGGCTCTGGCCGCCCCGCGAAAGGAGCGCGAGCTGCCCGTCCAGAAGTGTCACGCCGCCCAGCGCCAGCTCGGAGGCGAGCGCCCCGGCTTCGGGATCGCCCTCGGCGCGCACGGCGTACTTCCCAAGCGGCGCGGGAAAGTCCGAGAGCGCGCGGAAAAACGCGCGCCGCGCGGCCTGCAAGGAGAGCGCGTCCCCCGCCTCGCGGCCGTTGAGCGCGTCCCAGAGAGACGGGCTTGTGTAGTCCCCGCCCAGGAGCAGCACGTCCGGCTCCAGCGCGGCGAGCGCATCCATGGCGTTCGCAGCCGCGTTCGCGTCCGCCTCGCCGCGCGCGTCGATGTCCGAGACAAACAGTATCTTCAGGCCGTCGAGCGCCGCGGGGAGGTCCTGGAGAGACACGCCGGCGTATCTCACATGCACGATCCGCGAATGCGCGTACATGCCCGCGAGCGCCAGCGCCGCGCACGCCAAAAGCGCCAGCGCCAGCTTCGCCCCGACGCCGCGCCGCTTGCGCCCCGCCGGGCGCTTTTTCGCGCTCCTTGCGCGCGATGCCGGCATGCACATCCCTCCCCTGCGCGCATCGCGGCGCAATTCCCTTCGCCGCCGCGCAAAACCGCCCGCCTGTGAAAGCAATGAGACTTTTCACAGCGAAATATACTTCTTTTGCCTAAATTCCAACGTCGCAGGCGTTGAAACGGCGGCCTCCATCTATTATAATAGGAATAGTTTCAGCGTTCAAGGGATTTTCGGAAAAGCCGCGGCTTTGCCATGCTCTCCTGGACGCATAAGCAGGGGGATTGCATGGAAAACAGGCGTACAGGGGGGCTCCCCTGGGGGGCGGCGATACTGCTCGCCGCGGTGATCTGCGCGCTTTCCGTGCTGGGCGCATACGTCGTAAGGCAGTACGTCGGCGAGCGGACCTATGGCGAATACACCACCGTGACGCTCACCGGGAACGAGGGCATACAGGTGGCCGGGGACGGCTTTGTATACTACAACGGCAGCACGCTTTGCTGCGTATCCTCGCGCGGGGACGTGGAATGGACGTACATGGCGGGCGCGAACGCTTCCTTTGACGTGAGCGCCTCGGGCGTGGCCACCTGGTCGGGGCAGACGCTGAGCGTCATCGACCGCGAGGCGGGCACCACCATCTACACCGGCTCCATGGACGGGGAAGTGCTCTCGGCAAGGAGCGGCGCGGTGTACACCGCGGTGCTGCTCGCGCCCGAGCACGACAGCACGCTTGTGCTGATCGAAAACGGCGGCCGCGAGGTGGACCGCATCGCCTTTGCGGACCAGACGGTGCTCTACTACGGCTTTTTCTCCGCAGACGAGCTCTTCTGGGTGATGACGCTCGACACGAGCGGCACCGTGCCCACCACGGGCATATACACCTACCGGCCGGGCCGCATGATCCTGGGCTCGATCACGGACGGGGAGCAGCTTATGTATCAGGTGATGTTCCAGTCCTCGCAGGTGGTGTGCGCGGGCACGACTTATCTCAAGACCTACGACTACACCGGCCGCGAGAACGAGAGCCTTCGCCGCCTCGTGTACGGCTGGTACCTGACCGCGGTGGAGGAGGGGCGCGACGACCCGATGATGGCCTTCGTGCCCGACGCGCAGTACGGAACGGGCAACGCCATGCGCGACGTGCGCATGATGCGCTCCGACGTGGACCAGATCGTGCGCATGCCGTTTGACTGCGTCTCGCTGATGTGCAAGGGCGACCGCGTGTACGGCTTTTCCGAGGACGGGCATGTGATGGTCGCGCGCAGCGGCGTGCAGAGCGTGGACGCGTACCTGATGGACCTGCCCGCCGGGGAGGTCTACGGCGTGACCGACGACCGCGTGGCCGTGATGGGCTCGGGCGACACGGTGCATCTGGTCACGCTGCCCTGACGCATAACGGCGGCCAAAATGGGACATTCTTCTTCCCGTACAGCAAATTCGGAGGTACTTTTTCGTGAACATCATTGACATTCTGGTTGTGCTGATCCTGGCCTTCAGCCTCATCGCGGGCATGTACAAGGGCCTGATCGCCTCGGGGCTATCGCTCTTGGGGCTGGTGGGCTCGTGGATGGGCGCTTTGCGGCTGTACCCGTCGGTTGCGCGCTTCGCGCTGGAAAACGAATCGCTGATGGGCGTACTGAGCACCTATCTGGAGCCGGCTTCCTTCTTCAGCGACATGCATATCTCCGGCGTCACCGCGCAGACCACGGTCTCCGAGCTGATCGCACGCGGAAGCGACACGCTCAACGCCGTGGCGGACTACATCGGGCAGAAGATACCGTTCCTGCGCGACGCGTTCGCCTCGAACATGAGCACCGAGGCCTTCTCCGCGCTCAACATACACACCATCGCCGATTACTTCGACCAGACGCTGTGGCAGTGCGTGTTCGGCGTGCTGGCGTTCGTGCTGGTGTTCGCGGCGCTGTACTTCCTGGCGACGCTGTTTGTAAACCTTCTGAACCATGTGTTCCGCTTCCCGGTGCTGCGCCGCATCGACTGGCTCCTGGGCGGCCTGCTGGGCCTCGGGCGCGGCCTCGTGGTGGCGACGCTGATACTGTGCGTGCTCGAGCCCGTGCTGACCGCGTTCTCGGTGGACCTTATGAACACGCTCAAGGACGGCTCGCGCACATACGCACTGCTCGCCGGCGAAAACGCGTTTGACCCGCTGGCCGTGCGAAGCGTGATCAACCAGATCGTATCAAGCGCCAGCGAGCTTCTGACGTAAAAGACGCAAAAAAGGCCGGAGAAGGCGCCGTTCCCCTTTTGTCTGGGAACGGCGCCTCAGTATGTTGACAAAGTCAACAGACTTCCAGAGTGTTGAGAAAGCCCGCAAGCCAAGGAAGCGAGCTTGCAAACAAGGTTTCTTACATAGACGTAAGTGACCGCAGTTTGCAAGCGATGCTGACGCAGGAAGCAAAAATCACTTCCGCTTCTTTTCTTTCGGAAGTGATTTTTGCGTTTGGGGGCTTTGTCAGCGCTCCGGCGCCTTTTTGTCCGCCGCTATACTCTATTTTCCCACGCAGAACTTCGCAAACACGGCGCTGATGACCTCCTCGGAGGCGTCGCGGCCGGTCACGCCGTCCAGCAGGCGGCAGGCGTTGAGCAGGTCCGGGGAGATCACGTCCGGGGAGAAGCCCTGCAAAAGCGCCTCCGCGCAGCGGCGCAGGCAGTCCGCGGCCTCCCGCGCGAGGCGCAGCTGCCGCTCCACGGTAAAGGCGGTCTCCTCGTCCCCGCCCGCGCGCAACCTGCGCCCGATCGCCTCCACAAGCGCCTCCACGCCCTCGCCCGTGCGCGCGCAGATGCGCTTTACTTCAAGCGGCGGAAGGCAGCTTTCGTCCAGGCGCGCGGGAAGGTCTGTCTTGTTCAGGCACAGTATGTAGCGCGCGTCCGCCTCATTAAGCAGCGCGCGGTCGCCCTGTGTCAGCGCGCGGCTCTCGTCCAGCAAAAGCAGCACCACGTCCGCGCAGGAGAGCTCCTCCCGCGCGCGCGCCACGCCCATGCGCTCGATCGCGTCGCCGCTTTCGCGGATGCCCGCGGTGTCGCACAGCCGCACCTCGCGCCCGCCGATGTGCATGCGCTCGCTGAGCACGTCGCGCGTGGTGCCGGGAATGTCGGTCACGATGGCGCGCTCGCAGTTGAGAAGGGCATTCATCAGCGAGGACTTGCCCGCGTTTGGAAGCCCCGCGATGACCACCGACGCGCCCTCGCGCAGAACGCGCGCGCGCTGGGGGTCCGCCCTGCGCTCGATCTCGCCGGCGAGGGATTCAAGTTCGGGGACGAGCTCGGAGGCGACCGCCTCCTCGTCCACCTCGTCGGGAAAGTCCACCGCGGCCTGTATGCGGGCGAGCATGTCCTCGATGGAGGCGACCACGCCGGACACGAACGCCGCCACGCCGCCGCGCATCTGCCCGACCGCAGCCCTGCGCGCGGCCTCGCCCTGCGCGCCGACGAGCTGCATCACCGCCTCGGCGCGGCTTAGATCGATGCGCCCGCTCTCGTAGGCGCGGCGCGTGAACTCGCCCGGCTGCGCGCACCGCGCGCCCGCCTCCAGCACGCGGCGAAGCACGCGCGCGGCGCAGGCGCTCCCGCCGTGGCAGTGTATCTCCGCCACGTCCTCGCGCGTGTAGGTGTTGGGCGCCTTCATCCACACGCCCATCACCTCGTCCAGCGCCTCGCCGTCCGCGCCCACGGCCGTGCCGTACATGAGCCTGTGGGAGCGCACCTGCGCGTCCGGCCGCGCGGGCTGGAACGCGGCGAGAAAGACACTTCGCGCCTCCGGCCCGCTCACGCGAACGATGGCGATGCCGCCCTCGCCCGGCGCGGTGGATATGGCCGCGATGGTGTCGCGCGCGTCCATCACGCGCTGTACCCCGTGCGCACGGGGAGCACCAGGTGCACATAGTCCAGATCGTCCTCAGGGGTCATCACGCAGGGGCTGAGGCCGTCGTTGAAGTTCATCACAACGTTTTCAGACTCGATCGTGCGCACGACGTCCATCATGTAGCGCACGTTGAAGGCGATGGTCAGCTCCCCGCCCTCGTGCGATTCGAGCTCCATCTCCTCGTGCGCGTCGCCGATCTGGGAATTGGAGTCGATCTCCAGTATGCCCTCGCGCAGGTGGAAGCGTATGAGGTTGCCGCTCGCGTCGCGGGCCAGCAGCGCGGCGCGCTCGATGCACTGGCGCAGGGGCTCGAGCCGGGCCACGGCGCGCAGCTTGAAGGATGTGGGCAGAAGCCGCCGGTAGTTGATGTACTCGCCGCCGATGAGCGCGACGTACACGTCCGTCTTTTCCAGCCGCAGCTGCATGCGGTCGTTGCCGCTGAAGCTGATGGTCACAAACGCCTCCTCGCCGCCGGGCAGCAGCTTTGCGATGTCGCCCACCGCGCGGCCGGGGATGATCGCGCGGATGACCTCCATCACGTCGGACACCTTTTCGCGCTTGTAGGCCATGCGGAAGCCGTCGAGGGCGACCATGGTGGCGTCCCCGCCCGCGATCTCCAGAAGCGCGCCGGTGAGCACCTCGCGCGCGTCGTCCGCGGCGATGGCGAACTCCGTCTTCTGGATCATGCTGCGCAGCGTGTCCTGCGCGATGGTGAAGTCGCTGCACTCGGCCATGGCCGGAAGCTCGGGGTAGAGGTCCGCGTCCTGCCCGGCGATGTTGATCACGGTGCTTCCGGAGGATATGTTGAACGAGAACCGCTCGTTCATGCCGATCTCTATGGTGGGGTTGTCCTGGAGCCTGCGGATGACGTCTATAAACAGCTTGCCGGGGATCACGCCCATGCCCGCCTCTTTCACGTCGCACTCCAGCCGCGTGCGGATGGTCAGGCGCTCGTCCGAGGCGGTGATGCGCATCTGACCCATGCGCGCGTCGAGCAAAAGCCCCTCCAATATGGGGTTGGTGGTGCGCGCGGTCAGTGCGCGGGAAGCCGTCTGAAGCCCTTCGAGCAGGGCCGCGGAATCGCACACGATACGCATAAAGCATTCCTCCCTTGTGAATGATCATGATTATATATATAGAGGACGTAGGAGACGTAGGGGCGTGGAAATTGTGGGAAACGCCTTTTTTGCCTTGCGGGGCGGGGGTTTTGGCGTCCACAGGGGTTGTGCACGATCTGTGCAGGAATCGCCGGTTTTCCACACGCCGATTCGGCGCTGTGCGCGCCCGGGCGGAAAGGGAAGGCCCCGCACGGCGCGATCTCGCCCCAAAACGCCCTTTTTTCCCTCGAACAGGTGGTCTCTCTTTGTGCGTTTTCCCCGCTTTTCCACGCCCGTTCCACAGCGTTTTCCCGAAGGCGTGTAAAAAACCGGCGCTTTTGGTCAGTGGTTGACCACGAACTGCCGAAGCTGCTCCACGGTCTTTCGGAAGGCGATGTCCTTGCGCATCATCTCCGCCACCTTCTCGCAGGAGTGCATCACCGTGGAGTGGTCGCGCCCGGAGAACACGCGGCCGATGGCCGTGGTCGAAAGCGGCGTCAGCTCCCGGATGAGGTAGATGCTCACCTGCCGGGGCAGCGCGATCTCGCGGCTGCGGCGCTTGCCGGTCATGTCCTCGCAGCTCACGGAGTAGTGGTTGGACACGGTCTGTATGATGGCGTCGGGCGTGATCTTGCGCGGCTCGCGGCTGGAGAGCAGCGCCGAGAGCGTGTCGCGCGCCATGTCCAGGCTCACGGGCTTGTTCATCAGCCGCGCCTGCGCGTTCACGCGCACCAGCATGCCCTCCAGCTCGCGTATGTTGGATTCCACGCGCTCAGCGATGTACTCCAGCACGTCCTCGGGGGTGTTGATCTCCTCCTCGGAGGACTTCTTTTGCAAAATCGCCACGCGCGTTTCAAAGTCCGGCCGCTGTATGTCCACCGTCAGCCCCCACTCAAAGCGCGAGCGCAGCCTCTCCTCGATGGTGGGGATGTCCTTGGGCGGTCGGTCGGAGGATATGATGATCTGCTTCCCGTTGGTGTGCAGGTGGTTGAATGTGTGGAAAAACTCCTCCTGCGTGGCCACGGTCTTGGAGAGGAACTGTATGTCGTCCACCAGCAATACGTCCACGTTGCGCAGCTTTGCGCGAAGCTGCGCGGTGCCCTTCTTTTTGACGATGGCGTCGATCAGCTCATTGGTGAACGTCTCCGAGGTGATGAACAGCACGTTCTTCCTCGGGTCGTTTTTCTGTATGTAGTTGCCGATGGCGTTCATAAGGTGCGTCTTGCCCAGCCCCACGCCGCCGTAGATGAACAGGGGGTTGTACGCGCCGCTGGGGTCGTCCGCCACCGCCAGCGCCGCCGCGTGGGCAAACGAGTTTGACGCCCCCACCACGAAGTTTTCAAACGTGTAGCGCGGGTTGAGCATGGACGAATCCATGTCCTTGTAGTGGAGCTTGATCTCCTCGGGCGTGAATATGTTTATGTCGTAGGCGCGGCCGAAGGTCGCCCCCAGCACGTTGGAGAGCTGGCCCAGGTAGCGCGCCCTGAGCTGCTCGACCACCATGGAGTTCTCCGCCTCGATGACGATGGCCTCCTGCGTGACGGCAAACAGCTTCAGCCGCGAGAACCAGGCGTTGAAGATCACCTCGTTCACGTCGGCCTTGAACATGGAGATCGCCTTGTCAAACGCCGCGAGCTGGTCTTGTGTGTATTGCATCCCTATCCTCCGTAAGCAGTAAAAAAGTTTTCCACAATTTCTGCACAACTGTGGAAACTATGCTGATAACCCCACGAGTATTGTATCAGATTCGGCGGCGAACTTCAAGACGCGCAGAAAATTTTCCTGTTGACAGACGGTGGAAATCCGGTGGAAAATATGTTCACAATGTGACGGGAATCCGACGCTTTTTTTTGCCGCCCCGTTTCGGTTGAAAAGCGCGCCGGGCGGTTGTATAATATAGGATGCGCGATGCCGCCCATTTTTCGCGCGTTCCCGGGCGGCCGCGACGCTT
The DNA here is from genome assembly GCA_019409045.1 of Clostridiales bacterium. Lineage (GTDB taxonomy): Bacteria > Bacillota > Clostridia > Christensenellales > Aristaeellaceae > Pullichristensenella. The sequence continues at coordinate 10,912 of DXVG01000020.1, forward strand.
TGGAGGAAAATCATGGCAAAAAACAAGACGGCAAATGTCCAAAAAAGATCGAGAGGGCCGTGGGCGGCGATCGCGTCGGGCGTGTGCTTTGCGCTGGCGGCCTTGAGCGCGTTCGTGCTGATCGCAAGCGCGTGGATGCCCGCGCTCTCCGGCGCGGAAAAGGTGCTGCGCGGGCTGGGCGGCGCGCTTAGATTTCTGCTGCCGCTGCTGTTTGCGTGGCTGGGCGCTCTGTTTTTCGGCGTGGCGCGCGCAAAGCGCGTGGCGCTGTGGCGCGTGCTTGCAAACCTTCTGGCCGTGGCCTGCTTTTTCGCGGCGGTGCACATGTTCTCCGCCGATTACATCAATGAAAACGGCTATCACGTCCAGTCCGCGCTGGGCTACGGCGATTTTCTGAAAAAATCGTACGATTTCGGCGTGGGCGGCGGCGCGCTGGGCGCGCTGCTGGGCGGCGTGGCGTATCTGAAGCTGGGCGTGTGGCCCGGGTTTTTTGCGTGCGTCGCGCTGATGGTGGGCTGCCTTGCGCTGGGCGGGTATCTGGGCCGGTTCGTGCGCGCCGCGCGCGAGCGGGCCGCTGAGATGCGCGCCCGCCGCGAGGAGGAAGCGCGCCTGCGCGCCGAGGAGGAGGCCGACAGGAACTTTGAGATCGACCGGCGCACGATGCTTCGGGACGAGGACCTGATCAAGGCGCCCATGCGCCGCGTGCGCGCGCACGAGCCGTCCTCCCCCGTGGCGCCGCCGGCAAGGCGCGCGCCGCGCCGCGCAAACCACGGCTTTGACGAGCCCGCGCGCGCGCAGGAGGCGGCCCCCGCCGCGCCCGAGGCCGAGGCGGCCGCGCCCGGCGCGCAGGCGAAGCAGGGCGCCGCGCGGCCCGCTGCCGCGAAAAAGCGCGTGAGCACCAAGCCGCGCATATACAACGAGACCGTGGACGAGGGCCAGGCCGAGGAGGGCGCGGAGGCGTTCGGCCCGGTGGTGCGCGTGGGCGGGGCGGTGCCCGCGGCCGCGGGCCGCGCATCCTCCGCGAAGAAGCGCGCGCCCAGGGCGGACGAGGCGGCGCGCCCCGCACCCGAGGCCGGGCCGCAGGAAAATGCGCAGGCCGCGCAGGACTTGACCATCGAGCCGGACGAGTACGAGCTTCCCGACGAGGACGCGCCCTTTGAGGTCTCCCCGCCCAGAAAGCCCCTTGGCAAGCTGCGGCGCGCCGAGGTTCCCGAGGAGGACGAGGACGCCTACAACTACCCGCCCATCGACCTGCTCTCCCACGGCAAGGCCCCCGACCAGCACGAGAGCGACCAGTCCGACATGGAAAAGGCGCAGCTTCTGAGCGACACGCTGCGCTCCTTCGGCATCGAGACGCGCCTGACCGGCATCGCGCACGGCCCGGCGGTCACGCGCTTTGAATTGCAGCCCGCGCCGGGCGTGAAGGTGAGCCGCATCACATCGCTTTCGGACGACATCGCATTAAACCTGGCCGCCGAGCGCGTGCGCATCGAGGCGCCCATCCCCGGCAAGGCGGCCGTGGGCGTGGAGGTGCCCAACGACAAGGTGGAGACCGTGTCCCTGCGCGACGTGTTGGAGAGCGCCGAGGCGCGGCGGCACCCCTCCCGCGTGGCGGTGGGGCTGGGCAAGGACAACTCCGGCCGCTACATCGTGGCCGACATCGCCAAGATGCCGCATGTGCTCATCGCGGGCCAGACCGGCTCGGGCAAGAGCGTGTGCATAAACTCCATCATCGTCTCCATACTCTTCCGCGCTGCGCCGGAGGAGGTAAAGCTGATTTTGATCGACCCCAAGGTGGTGGAGCTGTCGGTGTACAACGGCATCCCCCACCTGATCGCGCCCGTGGTGACCGACCCCAAGAAGGCAGCCAGCGCGCTTGACTGGGCGGTGGCGGAGATGACCACGCGCTACAAGCGGTTTGCCGAGCGCGGCGTGCGCGACATCAAGGGCTACAATAAGGCGCTGGAGCCGGGCGAGGAGGCCATGCCGCAGATCGTGATCATCATAGACGAATTGGCGGACCTTATGATGGTCGCCCCCGGCGAGGTCGAGGACAGCATCTGCCGCCTGGCGCAATTGGCGCGCGCAGCGGGCATGCACCTTGTCATCGCCACGCAGCGGCCGTCGGTGAACGTCATTACCGGCATCATCAAGGCAAACATCCCCACGCGCATCGCCTTCTCCGTGGCCTCGCAGGTGGACAGCCGCACCATGATCGACCACGGCGGCGCGGAAAAGCTGCT
>DXVG01000200.1 GCA_019409045.1 Clostridiales bacterium
GGCGAGCTGCCCCACGATCAGCCGGGCGCTGGTGCGCGCCACGTCCCGCAGCCGCCGCTCCTCCGCCCGCGAGAGCGCGCTCTGGCCCAGCGGCCCCTCGCGCAGGGGCGCGAGCAGCGTCTCGGACACCTGATCCATGCGCGCGGCCGCGCGCTCCGGGTCGAGCTCGCCCCGCTGCATCACATCCGAGAGAAAGCCGCGCACCGCGGCGTGGAAGAACGTGCCCTCGTCGCGCGGCGTGAGCGCGTAGGGCTGTATGATCTCCGGCCGGATCGCGTAGCGCATGAAGTGCGAAAACGGGCAGGCCGCGAACGCCTCCAGCCGCGAAACGCTCGCCTGCGTCAGGCCGTCGAACAGGCGGCGCGCCGTCTCCGGGCGCAGGCGGTCCGCCGCGCCGCGCGAGGCAAGCGCGCCCTCAAGCGCCTCGAGCCGCGCGCGGTGCTCGGGCGACGCCGCCAGCGAGCGCAGCGCGCGCTCCTGCGCGGGCGAAAGCTCCTCGCAAAGCGCCGCCGAGAGCCGCGAGAGCGCCGCGTCGGGCGCCTCGTAGAGCATCTCCTCCACGGCCGCGTCGGCCGTCACGCCGCCGCGCGAGGGCAGCGCGGGAAACACCCGCCGAAGCTGCAACACCATCTGCCCGGGCCGCTCCGCCGCGCCGTCCAGCCCCGCGAGCGGGTAGCTCACGCACACATAGTCCGTCGCGTTTTCCAGCCCGGCCTTGGCGTAGAACAGCCGCGTGCGCGCCGCCTCCGACGGCGTGAGCCCCAGATAGCGGTTCGCGCGCGAGGAGAGCGATTCGAGCTGGCGGTCGGTCAAAAGCGCGTCCGCCGCCCCCGCCGCGCGCTCGGTCTGCCCGAGCAGCAGCACCGCCCGCGCAGGGCGCATGCGCAGCTTGCCCGCGTCCAGCGCGAGCACCGCGTCGCCCGACTGCGGCAGCGGCCGCACCACCGCCGCGTCCAGCGCCTCGCGCAGGTGCTCGGCGATCTCCTCCACGCGCAGCCGCTCCTCGCCCAGCAGCTCCGCCATCTGGTCCAGCGCGCCCAGCAGGCGGTTCCACACCTGCGCCTCCTCGCCCGCCTCCTCGTACAGGCCCGCCTCGCACAGCGCGCTCTGCCGGGCCAGGCAGGATTCGTAGGCGTTTATGTCCTCCAAAAAGCCGAACACGGCGGCAAGCTGCTCGCGCAGCGTGCCGGCCGCGCGCATGCGCTCGCGCAGCGCCACCAGCGGGGCCATGGCCGCGGCGCGGATCGGCTCCAGCGCCTCCACCAGCGCCGCGCCGCCGCGCGTGAAGGGGCGCAAAAACGCGCCCGCGCGCACGCCCCAGGAGACGGCGTAGTTGCGCAGCCGCCCCGCGTCGCGCGCGTCCACCGGCAGAAAGCCCGAGGCGAGGCAGGCGTGCATGTCCTCGTCCCGCGCCCCGCGCGAGACGATCGAAAGCGCCGTGAGCAGGCACTCGCACAGCGGCCGCCGCGCGCAGGGCCGCCCCTCGGCCAGGAACAGGGGGACGCCGCACTCGGCAAACGCCTCGCGCAGCGGCTGGCGATAGGCGTCCACGGAGGGCACGAGCACCAGCACGTCGCGCCAGCGCCAGCCGCGCGCGCGCACCAGCCGCCGCGTCAGCGCCGCGGCAAAGCGCGCCTCCTCGCGCGGGGAGCGCGCTGCGAACAGTTGGATGTGCCCGGGCGACGCGGAAAAGGTATGCGCGCTCCAGGAAAACAGCTCCGCGCAGAGGAAGCGCAGATCCTCCATCGCATGCGGGACCTCCCGCGCGGGCTCGAAGGCGACGTTTGCGTTGACCAGCCGCGCCTCCCTTGCCAGCCGCGCCGCGGAGGCGCGCAGCGGGCGAAACAGGTCCTCGTCCCGCGCGTGGGGGTCCGGGTCCATGGGCAAAAGCACCGTCGCCTCCGCCACGGCGGCGACCGCTGCGATCAGGCGGTGCAGCGTGGGCGGCATCAGGTCAAAGCCGTAGAACCACAGCCGCGCGCCGCGCAGAAACGCCGCGTCCCCGGCGCGCTGCGCCGCCTGCAAAAGCTCGCCCTCGCCGTCCTCGTAGCGGCCCTCCAGCTCGCGCTCGTAGGCCTCCAGGATCGCGGCGACGTCCTCCAGCTTGCGCGCGAGCGACCCGGCCTCCTCCCGCGCGAGCGCGCGCACGTCCTCCGGCGACAGCCCCGCCTGCCGGAAGATCTCCACCTGCCGCGCCGCACGGCCGACAAAGCCCCGGCGCGACTGCGCGCCGCGGTAGAGCGTGAGCTCGCCCTCCAGGCGCTTCATCGCCCGGGAGAGCAGCATCGCCCGGCCCCGCTCGTCCACGCGCTCGCCCGCGGGCCGCCCCGCGGCGTCGAAGATCAGGCCGCACAGCCGCTCCGGGCTGATCACGCGCAGGCGAAACGAGCCCTCCAGCGAAAGCCCGTCCAGAAGCGCCAACTCGGTCTCCAGCGTGAGCTGCCTGGGCACCACCACCGTCAGCGCGTCCTCGCCCTGCCCCATCGCCTCCCCCAGCCTGCCGAGCAGCTCGCCGCACAGCAGGTGGTTGCGGCCCGATACGATGCGCAGCACGCCTATTTCGCCCCGTCGCGCCCGGCCGCGCCCTTTTTGTGGTTGCGCACGATCCACCAGATCACCAGCGCCACCACGGCGATCACGCACAGCACCAGTATGACGTTGGAGTACTGGTCAAAGTAGGGAAGCGCCTTCTCCCACTGCGCGCCCAGGAACGCGCCCAGACATACCAGCACGGTGTTCCACACGGCGCTGCCGACGGTGGTCAGCAGGAGGAACAGGGGCACGTTCATCTCCGTCACGCCCGCGGGGATGGAGATCAGGCTGCGCACGATGGGCACGCAGCGGCAGATGAGCACGGCCTTCTTTTCATAGCGGGCGAACCACGCCGTAGCCTTGTCCACGTCCTCGGGCTTGAGGCGCAAAACGCGCCCGAACTTTCCGGAAAACAGCTTGCGCAGGCGCTCGGCCTTGAGTATGCGGCCCAGCAGGTACAACACGATCGCGCCCACCACCGAGCCGAGCGTGGCCACCAGAATCACCACCGGGACGCTCATGTCGGACATCGCGGTCATCGCGCCGCCGAAGAGCAGCACCACCTCCGAGGGAATTGGTGGGAATATGTTCTCAATCAGAATCAGCGAAAACACGCCGATATACCCATAGGCGTTCATGATCTGTATGATCGTCTCCTGCAAAGGAAGTCACCTCGCATGCGCCGCGCGGCGCGGCAGATTTTCACTTCTACATCTTACCACATACCGCGGCGAAAGAGAAGCGAAGAAAACGTGACCGAATCGTGAAAAGATGGAAACGCGGCCGCGACAAGCGGCATGTCCGCGCCGCCGGGCGCATAAAAAGTTGCCGTCAGGAGGGGGAATGCGCAATGCTCAATACGCAGTTGACCGGTCGGGTGGACATGGCGCGCATCGCGCGCGGGGCGGCGGCGTTCGCGCTGGCGTTTCTGGCGGCGCGCGCGCAGGTGATGCTGGGGCTCGCGCCGTTCGCGCCGGCGCTTCTGGCGGCGGGGCTGTACGCCCAGCAAAGCCCGGCGGCGCTGCTTCTGGGCTGCGCGCTGGGGGCCGCGCGCCTGCCGCTTGTCGGGACGGACGTCGCGCTTTTGAGCGGCTGCGCGCTGGTGGTGCTGCTGGCGCTGGCGCTGGACCGGTCGAAATTGCGCGACCGCCTGCGCGAAGGCCCGCTGTGCGCGCTGCTGGCCGGGCTGGGCACGCTGCTTCCGGGGCTGGCGGCGGCGCGGCTGGAGGTGTACGGCTCGCTGCTGGCGCTGCTGGCCGCGTCCATGGCGGTGGTGAGCGCGCCGGCGCTGCGCATGCTCCTTCTGTGGAAGCCCGGGCGGCCCATGGGCACGGATGAGCGCGCCGCCGCGGCGCTTATGTGCTATGCGCTGCTGGCTGGGCTGTGCGCGCTGTGGCCGCCGGGGGGCTACGCGCTTGCGTGCCTTGCGACGCTGTGCGCGGCGCACGCCTCCATGGGCGCGGTGGCGGCGGTGGGCGCGCTGTGCGCGTGCGCGCTGCTGGGCGGCGGCGCGTCCGTGGTCACGGCGGCCTCGGTGGGCGTCGGCGGCGCGGCGGCGGGGCTGTTGCGCCCCGGCGGCAGG
>DXVG01000201.1 GCA_019409045.1 Clostridiales bacterium
GTTGCAGTCGGTGTAGGCGCCCAGCTGGTGCTCGATCATGTGCGCCTGAAAGTCGGTGCGCTTGCCGATCTTCAGAATGCCGTTTTCCGCCATGGCCGAATCCCATGCCAGTTCCCGGCGGGCTTCTTCATTGCGGACGTCCTTCGCCGCGGCGCGCAGGTTGCGGATGACGTTGCGCATCACCGCCTCGTTGATCTCGTCGGAGACGTTGACCGTCCTCGGGCTTCCGAAATACGTCTCCATGCAGTGGCTGAAGGTATCGAAGCCGCCGGAGATCACCTGCCGCGCCGGAAGGCTCATCATGTACGCGGGGTCGAGCGCGGCGAAGGCGGCGAGCGCGCCCAGCACGCCGGTCTTGATCTTCTTCTCCTCGTGGGTGATCACGGCGCCGTTGTTCATCTCCGCGCCTGTGCCGGTGGCGGTGACGACGGCTCCCATGGGCACAAAGTCGGTGGGAAATTCGCGGTCCTCAAACTCCATCTGCCAGATGTCCCGGTCGGTCCTGGCCTGCGCGGAGATGACCTTGCAGCAGTCGATGACCGAGCCGCCGCCCACCGCGAGGATGAAGTCGATCTTCTCCTCCCGCGCCAGACGCGCGCCCTCCTGCACCTTGCGATAGGTGGGATTGGGCATGATGCCGGGGAAGTCCACGATCTCCTTCCCGGCCTCGCGGAGCATGGCCGTCACGGCGTCATAGGTGCCGTTTTTGCGGATCGAGCCGCCGCCGTAGGCCAGCATGACGCGCCTCCCGAACCTGCCCATCTCCTGCGAAATGGCCTTTTGCGCAGCGTCGGTTCCGAAATACACCTTCACAGGGCAGGAATGCACAAAATCATTCATGGCTGATTGCTCCTTTCTCATCTCACCTGTTTTGAATGGGCGCGCCGCCGCACACGGCGGACATTTCCATGTGGTTGAGCGCCCCGTCGATGGAGGCGAGCTCCTCCGGCGCGGGGGAAATCTGCGCGGGCGTCGCCTGTTTTTCCTCCGCCATGGCCAAAAGCTCGGTCATCTCCCTTCTGTCCGCGGGCGCTCCGTAGGCGTGGCTCATGCCCATGCAGCCCAGCCCCACGGCGGAGACCTCCATGTCCTTCCCCGGATATCTCGTATCCACTGCGATACGCCTCCGTTTCCATTGTAGCGCCTGCCGTCGCGCCGCGGAAGTTCCAATTGGTTGATCGGTTTATACCCCAGGGTTTTCAGTCCGTCGCAAGTCCCGCATGTTCAGTTTCCGCAGCGTTTTTCTGTACATCCCCAGCGAGACCGGCAGCATGATGACTTCCACCACCGCCTGCGTCCAGATCATGCCGTAGAGCCCGACGAGCATGTTCAGCACGATGAGCAGCGGGATGTTCAAAAGTCCCTGCCGCGCGAAGGTGAGCATGGCGGATTCCGGCCCCTTCCCCATGGCCTGAAGCGTGTAGCTGACCAGAAAGTTCACCGAAGTGAGCGGGACGGCCAGCGAGGCGACGCGCAAAAACCGCGCGCCCAACGTGCCTGTCTGCGCCTCCGGGATGAACAGGCGCAAAAGCTGCGGCGCGAAGGCGCAGAAGCAGGCCGTAAAGCAGGCGGACAGGGCCATCGCCGTCTTCCACGAGAAGAAGGAGACGCGCCGCATCCTGTCGTAGTTTCCGGCGGAATAGTTGTGGCCGACCAGCGGCATAAAGCCCTGACAGATGCCCATGGAGATGTTCAGCGGAAATTGGTCGATCCGCTTGACGATCCCATAGGCCGCGACCGGTATATCCCCATAGCCGGCGGCGAGCCTGACCATGACCATGTTGGACATGTTCCCCAGCGTGGTCGCCAGCGCGGAGGCAAGCCCCACGGAGAACACCGGCCGGACAAAGCGAAGCGTAAAATAGCGCGGATGCAGGGACACCGCGGCCCGGCTCCCGAGGCGCATGTACACGACTGCGAAAAACGCCACGGAAGCCGCGTTGGAAAGCGCCGTCGCCACCGCCGCCCCCGTGACGCCCATATGAAAGCCGAAGATCAGCAGCGGGTCCAGCGCCACGTTGAGTATGCCGCCGAACATCATGCCCATACCGGCCTGCCTGGCATAGCCCTCGCTGCGAAGCATGTGGCCCATGGACAGGCCGAGCATGGTGGGCACGCCGCCCAGCACGACGACCCAGATCAGATAGCTCTCGGCAAAGCCGTAGGTGTCCGGGCTACTTCCCAAGGCGCCCAGAAGTGGGCCGCGGAACCAATACGTCGCCAGCGCGAAGACGAGCGTGACCGCGATCCCGCCCCAGACGCAGAAAGCGGACACATACTTCGCGCTCTCGCGCTCGCGCAGGCCCAGCATCCTGGAGATCAGGCTGCTCCCGCCCAGGCCGAACAGATTTCCCAGCGCGGTGAGCAGATTGAACCACGGCGACACGAGGGACACCGCCGCTACCATGCAGGGATCGCCGATCTGGCCGATAAAGAAGGTGTCGGCGAGATTGTAGATCATCGTCACGATCTGGCTGATCACGGTGGGGATCGCCAGCGTCATCACGGCGCGGGGAACCGATACGGTCTCAAACAGTTCCTTTTCGCTGAATCTCTGCCTCATGCGCGGCTTCGCCTCGCTTCGCGGGCGCGCCGCCATCTCCCGGCTCGTTTGATCTGCGTGCGCTCCCTTATCCATTGAAACGCTCCTTTCCAGACTGCACAGCCGCGAAACGCAGGACGGCTTCCCGACGCGGGAGCCGCCCTGCGGGGCGTGGGCGTTTGCCGGTTTACGATTCAGGGCCTGCCAGCCACGTTTGCACGTCCTTCTCGCTCACGCTGGAGGAAAAGCGCACGCCCTCCTGCCAGTCTCCCGTGACCGCCAGCTCTGCAAGCAGCGCGCCGCTATCGCCCAGCCCGGAGCTTGAGGAGGTGCAGAAGGGGATGACCGTCTTGCCGGTAAAGTCGTTGGCTTCCACAAATGCGTTCACCGGCCACGCGGCGATGCCCCACCAGATGGGATAGCCGATGTAGACCGTGCCGTACTCGTCCCAGTTCTCCAGCGTGGAGACGGTCAGCTCCACATGTCGGAGGCTCTCGTCCTCGTGCTCGCGGGCGACGCGGCTGTCATCGTCCCTCCAGTTCAGATCTTCGCTGCTGTAGGGCTCAACGGGTTCCAGCTCCAGAACGTCCGCGCCCGTCGCCGCGGCGATGTAGTTTGCCGCCGTCTCGGTGTTGCCCGTGGCCGAGAAATACACCACCAGCGCCTTGTCGCCGACCGTCGGTTTCTGCGCCGCCGGTTCCTGTGCCGTCGTTTCCTGCGTCACCGGTTCCTGCGTGGGCGCGTCCTCCGCCAGCGCGGACAGGCCGCCGAGCGCCAACACGATCGCCAACATCATCGCCAGTGCCATTTTCATCATGCTCATCGTTCTGCTCCTTTCAGGTTCAACGGTGCGGGCCGCTTGTTGAGCATATTATAAAAAGAACGAGGCTTCCTGAGAAGTCTCGTTTTGTTCATCAGTATATACCCAAAGGTGTTTACTCAACAATCGCCCGAAGGAAGCGCGCGACGGTCTCCGAGGGGTGCGGCGCGTGCAGCACGCCGTAGGGGATGCCGTATTCCCAGTCCACGGGAATGACCTTGAGCAGAGGATGCACGCCCGCCCAGCCGGGAATGGCCAAGAGCACGTCGTTGCCGTTTTCGCAGCGGTTGAACACCTCCAGATTGTACAGCTCAAATTCCTCCACGTTGATCTCGGGGTGGTTCCGCTCCATGTCGTCGCGCAGCGCGTCCACATTGTGGCTCCAGCCCCGGTGCATCAGCATCAGCGTCTCGCCGTAGAGGTCTGAGACTTGCAGCCGCCGCTTCGCCGCCAGCCGGTGCCCCAGCGAGACCGCGCAGCAGAACGGCTCGCGGGAGAGCTCCGTGCCCGCGCAATGGCGCAGGTGGAGCATGGTTTCGTCGAATATGCCGCCCACCACGTCGATATTCCTGCCCAGATTGGCCAGTATCTCCCGCGCCCGCTCCGGCGTGTTGTCAAAGGGGATGATCTGGAACTTGATGTCCGGGCATTTCTCTTGGATTTTCGGCCACATCTGCATAAGAAGCTGCGCGGGCGTCATGGGCGAGGTGCCGATGCGGATCAGGTTTTCGCCC
>DXVG01000202.1 GCA_019409045.1 Clostridiales bacterium
TGGACCTCCCTTCAGATGGTCTGTTCCACCTCGGCGTCCTGCCGCGGCGCGGCCTCTGCGCTCGGGGCGGCCTCTGCGCTCGGGGCGGCCTCTGCGCTCGGGGCGGACTCTGCGCCCGGGGCGGACTCGGCGATCTCGCGGGCGCGGGCCTCGTCCACGTCCACGATCTCATCCGCGGAGGGCGCGTCGTCGGGCGCCTGGGCCACGGGCAGCGTGACCAGAAACTCCGTGCCCTCGCCGAGCTTGGAGTGTACCTCGATCTCCCCGTTCATGCTACGCACGATGTGCTTGACGATGGCAAGGCCCAGGCCCGTGCCGCCCATAGAGCGGGAGCGGCCCTTGTCCACGCGGTAGAACCGCTCGAACAGCCGCGGCAGGTGCTCTTCGGCGATGCCGATGCCCGTGTCCGAGATGGTGAGGTTGGCCTCGCGCTCGTTTCCGAACACATGTACGGTCACGGAGCCGCCGGGCTTGTTGTACTTGATGCCGTTTTCGATGAGGTTGATCAGCATCTGCTCCACGCGGTCGGGGTCGCCCACGATGTACACGGGCGTCTTGTTGCGGTGGGCGTTGATGGTGACCTGCTTTTCCTCAGCGTGTATGCGCAGCATGTCCGCGACCTCAAAGGCCAGCTTGTCCAGCCGGATGAGCACGGACGCACCCTCGGTCATGCCGCTTTCGAGCTTGCTGATGGAGAGTATGTCGTTGATGAGGCGCGTGAGGCGCTCCGCCTCGAGCATGATGATCTTGAGGAACTTCTCCGCCATCGGCGGGTTGTTGATCGCGCCGTCGAGCAGCGTCTCGACAAAGCCCTTGATGGAGGTCAGCGGCGTCTTCAGCTCGTGGGAGACGTTGGCGACAAAGTCCGTGCGCACCTGTTCGAGCCTTCTAAGCTCTGTGATGTCCTCGACCATGGCCAGCGCGCCGATGACCTTGCCGTCCTGCCGCATGGGCGACACATACAGCCGCAGCGGCCTGTGGCCGCGCCCGACCGCCGTGCGCGCGGCGACCTCGTTTGTGTAAATGCCCTCGCGGCGCATGGCCTCGGAGAACACGCTGTCGAGGTTTACGTCCTTGGAGGCTTCGGTGATGGCCACGCCCTCGGAGTTGGGCGCCACGCCCAAGAGCTTGCGCGCCATGGGGGTCACGAGCAGTATGTGCAGCCGAGCGTCCACCACGATGATGCCGCTCTGCATCTGGTTCATCACCACGGAGAGCGCGTGGTCGCGGCTGCGCTGCTTGAACACGCGCTGCTTGATCTGCTCGAGCGCGCCGTTTACCTCCTCTACCTCCTCGCGCATCTCGTTGCGCTGGGGCTGCACGCGCGCGTCGTAGTGACCCTCGCCGAAGTCGCGCAGCACATCCACGATCTGGCGGGACACGGATCTCCTGCGCGCGTCATAGATATAGGTCAGCGCAAATACGATCCCGCAGGAGCCAACGCCCAAGAGAACATAGAGAAACAGACGCTCGGAGAGCATTCCAAGCGCCGAAACGCCGGGGCGCGACATGCACAAACTCGCGCCATCGGAAAATGTGTACAGAACGTAAAGCGTCCTCTCGCCGCTCTGGTCGTAGCCCTGATAGCGCACGAGCTCCTCCGTCGCCTGTCCGCGCTGGAGCAGCAGCTCCTCATCCGGTTCGCGCGCGTCGCGGTTGGCATAAACAGACGTACCGTCCGGGGCAATGTACGTCATCCCAATCTGCAACCCGGACGGCAAGTCTTCCAAAATCGCAACGCGCGCCTCATCGCCGTTCAGCTCGTCCATGAGGTCAACCGCGACGGCGCAACCAAAGGCAAGGCTCTCGGTGAGCTCGTCGTTGCGGTCTACCGAGAGCGAATGCGCGCTCACGCCGAAGAGCACGAGCATGAGAGCGAGCGTCAGGAGGGCCGCTTTGAAGGCGACCCGCGAACTCACAGGCGATTTTCCTGCCTGTCGTTGAACTTGTAGCCGACGCCGCGGATGGTCTCAATATAATGGGCGTCGTCGCCGAGCTTCTGGCGGATGTGGCGGATGTGCACGTCCACCGTGCGGGTCTCGCCATAGAACTCGTAACCCCAGATGCGATCCAGCAGGAAATCGCGCGTGAGCACCTTGCCGCGGGAGAGCACCAGCAGCTTGAGCAGCTCGAACTCCTTGAGCGTGAGCGAGAGCTTTTCGCCGTTGCGGAACGCCTCGTAATTGCCCACGTCGATGGTCAGGCCACCCACATGCAGTATCCCCTCGTCCTCGTTCTGGGGAGCCGCGCGGCGCAGAAGCGCCTTCACGCGGGCGGTCAGCTCCCGCACGGAGAACGGCTTGGTGATATAGTCATCCGCGCCAAGCTCCAGGCCGAGGATCTTGTCTACCTCGTCTCCCTTGGCGGTAAGCATGATGATGGGGATGTCTGCCGTCGTGGGCGAGCTCTTGAGCCTGCGGCATACCTCCATGCCATCGATGCCCGGAAGCATGATGTCCAACAGAACCATTGCGGGACGCTCATGATTGCAGACCGCCAGCGCGTCTTCACCCGTCGCGGCTGTCACGACCCTGTAACCGCTCGTTTCGAGGTTGAAAGAAAGCAGTTCAAGGATATGAGCCTCGTCGTCAACGGCCAGAATAAGTTCGTTTGCCATGCGCGTATCCTCTTTCTTTTTTGTACTTGGTATATCAACCGGCGCAGCCGGAGTTACCCGTGGGTTTCTTCGCCGTCGCGGAGGAGCTTGCCCAGCTCGTCCATGAACGTCTGTATGTCGCGGAACTGGCGGTAGACCGACGCAAAGCGCACATAGGCGACCTCGTCGAGCCTTTTGAGCTCCTCCATCACCATCTCGCCGATGGCCTGGCTGGTGATCTCCGCCTCGCCCTGCGAGTAGGCCTTGCGCTCCACCTCGCGCACCAGGTCGTCGATGGCACTGAGGGGAACGGGGCGCTTTTCGCACGCCTTGATGATGCCGGGGCGGAGCTTGTCCGCCTGAAACGGCTCGCGCGTCTGGTCCTTTTTGACCACCATGAGCGGCACCATGTCGATGCGCTCGTAGGTCGTGAACCTGCGACCGCACCGCTCGCACTCGCGCCGGCGACGGATGCTCAAGCCGTCCTCGCTCTGGCGCGAGTCGATCACACGGCTCTGCATGCAGCTGCAAAAGACGCATTTCATCCGCTTGTTCACCTCATACGTTAATATTATACACGAAAAGTAACCTTTCGTCTAGTCCTATACGAAAAATTGTTAAGAAAAACGCGCGTCCTGTCCCGCCCGGCCAAATTCCGCGTCCAGCTCCACCAGGATCACGTCGTCTCCGATGCGGCGGATCCTCTCCCACGGGATCGACAGCCCCTCGCGGTCGGGCCGGAAGAAGCTGAGCGGGCCGCCCGGAGCGGGCACCACCAGCGCCTCCACGCACGCGGATTCGTTCAGCGCAAGGTCGATGGGCTTGCCCAGTCGCCGCCCGTCGCACACGTTTATGACGTCTTTCTGCTTTAACTCGCCAAATGTCATGCCTACCCCTCCCCGCTCCATGGTATGCGCCGCCGCCAAAAGTCGTGCAAAAAAAGAGAAAATCTTCTACATCCGTCACGGCGTGGACACACTTTTTCGAGCCGGCGGACGCGAGCGCCCAGAGCCCGCCGGGACGGGCGTCCCGCGCGCAGGGGACGCGCTGCGCCGCGTCCGGCGGCCGGGGGCGTGTCGACGTTTTCCGCAAAAGCGCGCGATCCGTGGCGGAAACGTCGAATTTTTCGCCCGAGCGGCCGACATTTTTCAAAGGCATTGTCCCCGCCGGACGGCTATAATGCCCAAGAGGTGATCCCATGCCGGTGAGCGTCGAGGCCTATGTGCTTACCAACCTTGTGATGGACTTTCTCGCCGCTTCGGTGCTTGCGCGAAGCCTGGGCCGCGTGCGCTGGGGGCGCGTGACGCTCGCGGCGGCGCTGGGCGCGGCGTATGCGACGCTTGCGCAGCTTCCCGCGCTGGGCGCGCTGCGCTCGCCGCTCGCCGTGGCCGCTTCGGCGGTCGCGCTCGCGGCGGTCGCGCTCGCCCCGGACAGCGTGCGCGGCGCGGTGACGCGCGGCATGGCGCTGCTG
>DXVG01000203.1 GCA_019409045.1 Clostridiales bacterium
GTGAGTATCTGGCCGATCACCGTGGCCACCGCCGCGCCCATCATGCCCCAGTGGAACGCGAAGATGAATATGGGGTCGAGGGTCAGGTTCGCCGCCGCGCCCGCCAGTGTGCTGACCATGGCAAAGCGCGGGCTTCCATCTGAGCGGATGATGGGGTTCATCGCCTGGCCGAACATGTAAAACGGCAGGCCCAGCGATATGTAGAGGAAATACTCCTTTGCGCAGGCGAACGTCTCCTCATTGACGCGACCGCCGAACATGGTCAGCAGCGGATCCTGGAAGATGAGGTACACAGCGGTCAGCGCCACGCTCGCGACCAGAGAGAGCGCGATGGCGTTGCCGATGCTGCGATGCGCGCTCTGGGCGTCCTTCCTTCCCAGGCACAGGCTTACGAAGGCGCAGCAGCCGTCGCCAATGAGCACCGCAATGGCAAGCGCCACGACCGTCAGCGGAAAGACCACCGTGTTGGCGGCGTTTCCGTAGGAGCCGAGATAGGCGGCATTGGCGATGAATATCTGATCGACGATGTTGTAAAGCGCCGCGATCAGCAGCGATATGATGCAGGGCACGGCATATTTGCGCATCAGCGCGCCGACCGGCTCCGTCTCCAGAAACGCATTTTGTGTCCGTTGCATGCCAAACTTCCTTCCATTCAAAAAAAGCGCGCGGCAGATGCTGGATTTACGCCATCGGCCACACGCTTTGTCTGTTCAATTTTACCCCTGAGCGCCTAGATGTAGTCCCCGACCGGGCTGCGATTGTACTGCCGGACGATCTTCATGCGCACGGAGCCGTCCTCCAGCCTGGTCTCCTCGTCGATCCTGTACTGCACATGGCGCGCATCCAGCGAGTGCTTGTACCGCTCCACCTCTTCGTTGACGAGCTTGACCGCCGCCTCGCGCGGCCAATCCTCCTTGAGCATGAAGTGCAGCGTCTGGCAGATGCATGCCGCCTGTACCCGTTTCATGGCAATCCTCCTCTTTCTCGTCTCATAAAAAAGCGCGGCATCAACTGGATTTACGCAGTTACATGCCACACGTTGTACAAATATATTATACAAGATTTGTCGGTTTTTTGCAAAAGGTATATCCCACAAAAAACGTCGCACGCCGTTTGTGCGCAAATTCAATGCGGGTTTACACCAAAATCACACGGTTTGCGCCCGGGGCGCGACGATGTCCGCAAGCTCCACCGGCACTGCCTTCTGAAGCGTTTCAAAGCTTGCCTCGATCTGCAGGCCGATCTTCCCGGCGCTGAAGAGTATCGCGTCAAAGTCCGCCGCGGTGCTGTGCGCCACGGTGCGGAACCGCTTCTTCATGCCGATGGGCGAGCAGCCGCCGTGCACATAGCCCGTCAGCGGCAGAAGCTCCTTCGACTTGAGCATGGAAAGCGCCTTCTCCCCCACGCACGCGGCGGCCTTTTTCAGGTCCAGCTCCTCGGCCACGGGGATCATGAACACATAGTGCTCGCCGCTCTTTCCCTCGGTGACGAGCGTCTTGAACACGCGCCGCTCGTCCTGGCCGAGCATGCGCGCCACCTCCACGCCGCTGACGGCATTGCCCTGGCCGTAGCTGTGCACCGCGTAAACCGCCCGGACGCGGTCGAGCGCGCGCATGGCGTTTGTCTTTTCGTGCTTTTCGCGCATGGCGCTTCAGCCCCCTCGCAATCTCGCGGCGACTTCACCCGGGCGAAGTCGCCGTTTTGCATACAGTTTACAGCATCGCGGGGCACGCCTTCCGGCGCGTCCGTCTTATTTTTGCATGAATTTCGGTTTACGCCTTCGCGCCTCAAGCAAGGCTCATGAACCACTCGGCGGTCTCGGGGTTGCGACAGAAAAAACAGACCGAAGTTTATAAAAACTTCAGTCTGTTTTAGTGTCCACCTCGACCGCTTCGGCCGCTCTATGCGCAGATCTCCTCTACATAGCGAACAAGCGCGTCGAAACTGCCGTGCGGCCACGCGGATATGTCCGCGCCAGGGCGGTTGATGAGGCAATCGGTGAGCAGGAACACGCGCATGCCCAGCGACTGGGCGATCATGTCCTCCTCCACGTCGTTGCCGACCATCAGGCACTCCCCAGCCTCGCGGCCGAGCATGCGCAGCACGTCGGCGTAGTACGCGGGGTTGGGCTTGCAGTGCGTGGAGTTTTCATAGGTCGTATACAGCGCGAAGTCCTCCGGCGCAAGCCCGGCCCAGCGGATGCGGCTGCAGGTGGCCACTGCGGGAAAGATGGGGTTGGTCGCCAGCGCGAGCGTGAGCCCCTTTCCTCTGAGCGCGGCCACGACCTCCACCGCCTCGGGCGCAAAGCCGCAGTCCGCGGCCACCTGCTGAAACTCCACGCGGTAGAACTCGTCAAACACGGGCCTGTCCGCGAGGCGCTCGGGGCCGTAGATGCGGGCAAAGCAGTCCCAAAACGCCTGCTCGTTCGTGCGCGAGCCGTCGTTTTGCACCATGGCCTTCGTGCCCGCCCACACCGCGTCGATCAACGCCTTCGGCTCGTATCCGAGGGGCGCGACCTTGCCCGCAAGGCGGCGAAAGTACGCCTGCACAAACGCGTCCTGGTCCATCGGCAGCAGCGTCCCGTCCAGATCAAACAGCACCGTCGTAAGCATGTTCACGCCTCCGTCGTCCGCGCGCGGGAAGATCGCGCCGCATGTCACTCCCACTCAATCGTCCCCGGGGGTTTGCCGGTGACGTCGTAGACGACGCGGTTGACGCCGGGGACTTCGCCGATGATGCGGCTGACGCATCTTTTGAGCACGGGATAGGGAAGCTCGGCGGCCTCGACCGTCATCGCGTCGTCGGAGACCACGGCGCGCAGCGCCACGCAGTGCGCATAGGTGCGGCCGTCGCCCATGACGCCCACGGTCTTGGAGCCGGTGAGCACGGCGAAGGACTGCCAGATGCTCTCGGACAGGCCGGCCGCCTCGAGCTCCTGCAGGTAGATGGCGTCGCAGCGGCGCAGTATGTCCAGTTTTTCGGGGGTGATCTCCCCCACCACCCGCACAGCCAGCCCCGGGCCGGGGAACGGCTGCCGCCAGACCATGTGGTGCGGTATGCCCAGCGCCTCGCCGACGGCGCGCACCTCGTCCTTGAACAGCAGCCTGAGCGGCTCTACGATGTTTTCCCTGCGAAACAGGCTGTCCCTGGGAAGTCCGCCGACGTTGTGGTGACTCTTGATGGTCGCCGAGCCGCCCATGCCGCTCTCGATGCGGTCCGGGTAGATGGTGCCCTGCAGGAGGAACGCGGCGCCCGTCTTTTTCGCCTCCTCCTCGAACACGCGCACGAACAGCTCGCCGATGATCTTGCGCTTCTTCTCCGGCTCGGTCACGCCGCGCAGTGCGTTGAGGAACCGCTCGGATGCGTCCACATGCACCACGTTCAGGCCCAATTCATCGCGGTACGTCCTGAGCACGTCGCGCGCCTCGTGCATGCGCAGCAGGCCGTGATCGACAAACACGCATGTGAGCTGCTCCTTTTGCAGCGCCCTGCCCGCCAGCGCGCAGGCGACCGAGGAATCCACGCCGCCGGAGAGCCCCGCGACCACCTTGCCGTCCCCCACCTGCGCGCGGATGTCGCGCAGCATGGCCTCGATCATGTCCTCGGCGCGGTAGTCGCCCCTGCAGCCGCACACGCCGAGCACGAAGTTGCGCAGCACGGTCGTGCCCTCCGCCGTGTGGCGCACCTCGGGGTGGAACTGCACGCCGTATACGCCCCTTTCCGGGCAGGAGAACGCCGCCACGGGGCAATGCGCCGTGCTCGCGTCGCACGCGAAGCCCTCGGGCATGCGCGTGACGCGGTCGGTGTGGTTCATAAACACCGCGGTCTCCCGCCCGACGCCCTCAAACAGCGCGCCGCCGCGCACGCGAAGCAGCGTGTGGCCGTACTCCCCGGCCTCGGCGTGCTCGACCGCGCCGCCCAGCAGGTCGTTGAGAAGCTGCATGCCGTAGCAGATGCCCAGGATCGGCA
>DXVG01000204.1 GCA_019409045.1 Clostridiales bacterium
CCGGGAGGGTGGGACGGACTTTGCGCCTTTTGCGCTGCGCACGGCCGCGCAAGGCGCGCTTGGCGGGGCGTTCTGCGCTTCTTGAAGCACCCCGCTATCCGCTGCCATCCCGCGGGGGGAACGGCGGGCTCTGCCCGCACCCGCTCAAGGGACCAGTCCCTTGAGAATCCCATTTTGGGGAGGCGGGATGCTTCGTTCCCATGCGGCAGACGGCAAGCCCCTGCGCGTGGGCTTGCCGTCGTCTACTTTCGCCGTCGCTTCGATCGGAACGAAACAAAGCGCCCATGCCCCCTTCTCTTGGGGCATGGGCGCGTCTACACGACGCCAACGGCGCTGGCCGGCGGCACTGCCGCCTTACTTGTACTTCGGGCGGGCGGTGTAGTGGGTGTGGAGAAGCTCGTGCGCCTTGTGGGAGTTCGGCTTCTCGAAGTACTCGTCGTACAGCTTCATGATGGACGGGTTCTCATGCGACTTGCGCACGGGTTTGGCCGCGTCCTCGTCGTAGAGCGCCTTGGCGCGCAGCGCCTTCGGGTCGCGCTTTTCGCGCTCGGCCGGGGACACGATGGGCTGGCCGCCGCCGTTGACGCAGCCGCCCGGGCAGCCCATGACCTCGATGAATGTGTAGCTCTTCTCGCCGGAGCGCACCGCGTCCAGGAGCCGCGAGGCCGCGCCGGTGGAGTGCGCCACCGCCACCTTGACCTCCAGGCCGTTGAGGTTGTAGCTGGCTTCCTTCACGCCCTCCAGGCCGCGGACGTCCATGAACTCGAGCTTTTCGAGCTTCTGGCCGGTGATGACCTCGTAGGCCGTGCGCAGCGCGGCCTCCATCACGCCGCCGGTCACGCCGAAGATGACCGCCGCGCCGGTGGAATCGCCCAGCATCTCGTCGAAGTCCTCCTCGGGCAGGTTGGCAAAGTCGATGCCCGCCAGCTTGATCATGCGCGCCAGCTCGCGCGTGGTGATGACGATGTCCACGTCCGCCACGCCGTTGTGGCCCAGCTCGGGGCGGCCCGCCTCAAACTTCTTGGCCGTGCAGGGCATGACCGAGACGACCACGATGTCCTTGGGGTCGATGCCGGCCTTCTCGGCGTAGTAGCTCTTGATGACCGCGCCCTCCATCTCGTGCGGGGATTTGCAGGAGGACAGGTTCGGCAAAAAGTCGGGGTACTGATGCTCGCAGAACTTGATCCAGCCGGGCGAGCAGGAGGTGATCATCGGAAGCACGCCACCGTTCTTCACGCGGTCGACCAGCTCGTTGGCCTCCTCCATGATGGTAAGGTCCGCCGCAAAGTCGGTGTCGAACACCTTGTCAAAGCCCAGGCGGCGCAGCGCGCAGGCCATCTTGCCGGTGACGGAGGTGCCCATGGGGATGCCGAATTCCTCGCCCAGCGCGGCGCGCACCGCCGGAGCGGGCTGCACCACCACATGCTTGGTCGGGTCGGAGAGCGCCGCGAACACCTTGGCGGTGTCGTCGCGCTCGGTCAGCGCGCCGGTGGGGCACACGGCGATGCACTGGCCGCAGTTGATGCACGCGGTGTCGGCGAGGGAATCGCCCCACGCGCAGGCGATCTGCGTGTTGAAGCCGCGCTTGATCGGGCCGATCACGCCCACATGCTGCACCTTGTTGCACACCGCCACGCAGCGGCGGCAGAGGATGCACTTGGCGTTGTTGCGCACGATCGAGGGGGACTTGTCGTCGATCTGCGTCTCGGTCATGCTGCCCGCGTAGCGGTTTTCATCCTCCACGCCGTACTCGTTGCACAGCTTCTGGAACTCGCAGTTGGTGGAGCGCACGCAGGAGAGGCACTTCTTGTCGTGGTTGGACAAAAGCAGCTCCAGGTTCACCTTGCGCGCGTTGCGCACCGCGGGCGTGTTGGTCTTTACGTTCATGCCCTCCGCCGCGGGCAGCACGCACGCGGCCTGCAGGGCGCGCGCGCCGGTGTCCACCACGCACAGGCGGCAGGCGCCGATCTCGTTGAGGTCCTTCATATAGCACAGCGTGGGGATGTGGACGCCCGCGGCCCTGGCGGCCTCCAGAACCGTCGAACCGGCGGGGACGCTCACCTGCACGCCGTCGATGGTCAGCGTAATCATACTCATCTATGGCAACCTCCTTGCTTACTTCTTGGAGATGGCGCCAAACTTGCACTTCTCCATACAGGCGCCGCACTTGATGCACTTCTTCTGGTCGATCACATGCGGCTCCTTGACCTTGCCGGAGATGGAGCCGGTGGGGCACACGCGGGCGCACAGCGTGCAGCCGCGGCACTTTTCGGGATCGATCTGATAGCTCAAGAGCTTCTTGCACACGCCCGCGGGGCAATGCTTGTCGTAGATGTGCGCCTCGTACTCATGGCGGAACTGCTTGATGGTGGACAGGACCGGGTTGGGCGCAGTCTGGCCCAGGCCGCACAGCGCGGTGGCCTTGATGTTCTGCGCCAGACTCTCCAGCCGCTCGATGTCGCCGTCCTCGCCCTTGCCCTCGCAGATGCGGTTGAGGATCTCGAGCATGCGGCGGGTGCCGACGCGGCAGGGGGTGCACTTGCCGCAGCTCTCGTCGACGGTGAAGTCGAGGAAGAAGCGGGCGATGTCCACCATGCAGTTGTCTTCGTCCATGACGATCATGCCGCCGGAGCCCATCATCGAGCCGGCCGCGATGAGGTTGTCATAGTCCACGGGGGTGTCGAGCATGTGCGCGGGCAGGCAGCCGCCGGAGGGACCGCCGGTCTGCACGGCCTTGAACGCCTTGCCGCCGGGGATGCCGCCGCCGATCTCGTAGATGATCTCGCGCAGCGTGGTGCCCATGGGCACCTCCACAAGGCCGGTGTTGTTGATCTTGCCGCCCAGGGCGAACACCTTGGTGCCCTTGGACTTCTCCGTGCCCATGGAGGCGAACCACTCGGGCCCGTTGAGTATGATCTGGCAGACGTTGGCGTAGGTCTCAACGTTGTTCAAAATGGTGGGCTTGCCGAACAGGCCGCGCACCGCCGGGAACGGCGGACGGGGCCACGGCTCGCCGCGGTTGCCCTGGATGGAGTTCATCAGCGCCGTCTCCTCGCCGCAGACGAACGCGCCCGCGCCCAGACGGATGCCGATGTCGAAGTTAAAGCCCGTGCCGAAGATGTCCTCGCCCAGCAGGCCGTACTCGCGCGCCTGCGCGATGGCGATCTCCAGGCGCTTGACGGCGATGGGGTACTCCGCGCGCACATAGATGTAGCCCTGGTCTGCGCCGATGGCGTAGCCGGCGATGGCCATGGCCTCCAAGACCGCGTGCGGATCGCCCTCGAGCACCGAGCGGTCCATGAACGCGCCCGGATCGCCCTCGTCGGCGTTGCAGCAGACGTACTTCTTATACTCGGGGCCGCGGGGCTGCTTTGCGCAGAAGTCCCACTTCAGGCCCGTGGGGAAGCCGCCGCCGCCGCGCCCGCGCAGGCCGGACTTTTTGATGGTGTCGATCACGTCCTCCGGGCTCATCTCGGTCAGCGCCTTGTGAAGCGCCTTGTAGCCGTCGAAGGCGATGTACTCGTCGATGTTCTCCGGGTCGATCACGCCGCAGTTGCGAAGCGCCACGCGCTTTTGCTTGCGGTAGAATTCCACGTCGTCCAGCGCCTTGACGGTGTTGTCCTCGGCGACGGAGCCGTGGTAGAGCAGCCTTTGCACGATGCGGCCCTTGATGAGATGTTCGGAAACGATCTCGTCCACGTCCTCGAGCTTGACGCGGCTGTAGAACGCGCCCTCGGGGTAGACGATGACCACCGGGCCGGCCTCGCACAGGCCGAAACAGCCGGTGTGGACCAGCTTGATCTCCTTGGTAAGACCGTTTTGCTCCAGCAGCTCCTCAAAGCGGGAGAGAAGCTGCGCCGAGCCGGACGACGTGCAGCCCGTGCCGCCGCAGATCAGTATGTGCGAACGGAAAAGCTCCATATTGCCTTGCCTCCTTCAT
>DXVG01000205.1 GCA_019409045.1 Clostridiales bacterium
ACAGGCTATGTGAGCCGCGGCGCGCACAAGCTCAAAAAGGCGCTGGAGGTGTTTGACATCGACGTGCGCGACCGCGCGTGCGTGGACGTGGGCGCCTCCACGGGCGGGTTCACCGACGTGCTTTTGCGCGCCGGCGCGCGCCGCGTATACGCCGTGGACGTCGGCTACAACCTGCTTGACTACCGCCTGCGCTCGGATACGCGCGTGACGGTCATGGAGCGCGTGAACGCGCGCTTTTTGCGCCCGGAGGACTTTGCGGAGAGGCCGTCCTTTGGCGCGACGGACGTTTCGTTTATATCCCTCCGGCAGGTGCTGCCTCCGACGCTTTCGACGCTGCAGGGCGAGGACCGCAGCTTTGTGGCGCTGGTCAAGCCGCAGTTCGAGGCCTCGCGCGAGGACGTGGGCGAGAAGGGCGTGGTGCGCAGCCGGAGCGTGCATCAGCGCGTGCTGGAACAGATCGTCGCCTTCGTGCCCACGCTGGGCTGGAAGTGCGTTGGGCTGGACTTTTCGCCCATCCGCGGGCCGGAGGGAAACATGGAGTTTCTGCTGCACATGCGCCCGGGGGACGCGCAGGCGCCGGAACTGCCCCAGGGCAGCATTTCCGACACAATCTGCCGAGCATATGACAAATTTATTAAAATGCCGGAATAGCTCTTGTGCCGCGCGGGGATTTTGTATACCATAGTAAGCAGAAACGGGGAGTGGTTTGCATGGACATCCGTACCGTGGGCGTCATGTGGAACCCGAAAAAGTCTGCGGGACTGCCGCTGGCGCGGCGCGTGATCAATGTGCTGGAGGAGCACGCGGTGGCGCTGCGCCTGGACGCGGGGCTTGCCTCTGCGTTTCGACGCACGAGCGCGGACAACTTTACGGACTGTGATCTACTGTGCGTGTTGGGCGGCGACGGGACGCTGCTCTCCGCGCTGGACGTGGCCATACCCAACGATATCCCCATGCTGGGCGTAGACCTTGGGCGCGTGGGATTTCTCTCGGAGGTCGAGCCGGATGATATCGAGGAGGACTTTGAACGCCTCTTTGCCGGCGAGGGCTTTCTGGAAGAGCGCATGATCATGGAGATCAGCGGCGAGGATTCCGACAGAATGTTCGCGCTCAACGAGATATGCGTGATGCGCCGTGGGCATACGGTGGGCATACTGTCTCTGGAGCTGATGGTGAACGGCACGCTGCTGGACCGCATCTCCGGCGACGGACTGATCGTGGCCAGCGCCACGGGCTCGACTGCGTACTCGCTCTCGGCGGGCGGGCCGATCGTATCGCCGGGGCTGGACTGCTTCGTGCTCACGCCCGTGTGCCCGCATACGATGAGCGCCCGGCCATTCGTCGCCTCCGCGAACGACAAAATCAGCGTCAGGGTGCTGGGGGATGCCTCGGCCACACAGGCCGTGCTGGACGGCCGACGCACGCTCGAGCTCTCGGAGGAACGCTCGCAGATCACCATCGTAAAGGGCGTGCGCAAGGCGCGCTTTGTGCGCCTGCAAGAGCGCGACTATTTCGGGCTTTTGCGCAAGAAACTCTCACAGTGGACGCACTGATCCCCAAAAACGACCGGAGGTTCAGGGATGAAAAGCGTACGTCACGATCTTATATTGGACATCATCGACAAAAAGGACATTGAGACGCAGGAAGAGCTGGCCGCCGAGCTGAAGGCGCACGGCGTCAAGGTCACGCAGGCGACCGTGTCCCGGGACATCAAGGAGCTGCGGCTGCTGAAGGTGCTCTCGGAGAACGGAGGCTACAAGTATTCCACGGCGGAGCGCGCCGAAAAGGGCATGAGCGAGCGGTTTATACGCATACTCACCGAGTCCGTCATGTCCATCGAGAGCGCCATGAACCTGATCGTCATCAAGACCATCTC
Organism: Clostridiales bacterium; assembly: GCA_019409045.1. GTDB lineage: Bacteria > Bacillota > Clostridia > Christensenellales > Aristaeellaceae > Pullichristensenella. The sequence continues at coordinate 1,877 of DXVG01000205.1, forward strand.
CGCGAGCGCGCAGGCAGCCGCCGAGGCCATCGACTCCCTCAAGTGGCCCGAGCTTCTGGGCACCATCGCGGGGGACAATACCATTTTGGTCATCGCGCGTTCGCAGGAGGCGGTCGAGACCGTCGTCAGTCGCTTCCACGCGCTCATCAAAAGATAGCGAGGCAAACCGTGCTTCTGGAGCTTACCATTCGCAACATCGCCCTCATCGACGCGCTCACGATCGAGTTTTCCGAGGGCTTCAACGTGCTCACGGGCGAGACGGGCGCGGGCAAGTCCATCATAGTGGACAGCCTGAGCCTTGCCTTGGGCGCGCGCGGGGGGCGTGAGATGGTGCGCACCGGCGCGGAGCGCGCCACCGTGCAGGCGCTGTTTGACGTGTCGGACTGTCCGCGCGCCGTGGAGGCCGCCGCGGAGCTGGGCGCGAGCTGCGAGGACGGGCTGCTCGCCGTGTCGCGCGAGGTGAGCGCGTCCGGCCGCAGCGTGTGCCGCGTGTCCGGCATGGTGGTGCCGCTGGCCGCGCTGCGCGGCCTGACCGCGCATCTGATGGACATACATGGACAGCATGAACACCAGGCGCTGCTCGACCCGGGCAAGCACCTGGGTTTTTTGGACGCCTACGGCTCCGCGGAGCATCAGGCGGCGGTGGCCGCCGTGGGCGAGGCGTACCGCAGGCGCATGCGCCTCGCGGGGAAGATCAAGGCCACCCTCGGGGACGCGGCGGGCCGCGAGCGCGAGCTGTTGCGCATCGACAGCGAGCTTGCCGAGATCGAGGCGGCAAAGCTCAAGCCGGGGGAGGAGGCCGAGCTGGAGGGGCGCGCGGCGATCCTCGAAAACGAGGAGCGCATCCGCGAGGCGCTCTCCACGGCCTATCAGCTCACATACGACGGCGCGGGCAGCGCGCAGGAGGCGCTGAGCCGCTCCGCGGCGGCGCTGGAGCGCATCGCGGCCTTTGACCCGCGCTACGCGGAGCTTGTCCAGCGGTTGCGCGAGGCGTTCATCGCCGCGCACGACGCGGGCGACGAGATACGCGACGCGCTCGAAGGCGTGGACGCGGACCCGCAGGCGCTTGAAAAGCTCACCGCGCGCCTGGATGCGATACACCGGCTGGAGGCGCGCTACGGCCCGGAGCTGGACGACGTGCTCGCCTACGCCAGGGCGCTGCGCGAGCGCCGCGCCGCGCTCACGGGCGGCGACGAGGACGTGGCGGCCTGGAAGCGCGAGCTCAGGGCCATGGACGAAGCGCTGCGCAGGGACTGCGCCGAGCTCTCGCGAGCGCGCGGAGAGCTTGCGCGCTCGCTCACCGAGGGCGTGCTTGCGCACCTCGCCGACCTTGGCATGGGCAAGACGCGCTTCAGCATCGAGATCGTGCCCGAAAAGATCACCGCCACCGGCGGGGACCGCGTGGAGATGCTCATATCGCCCAACCCGGGCGAGCCGCTCAAGCCCCTGAACGCCATCGCCTCCGGCGGCGAGCTCTCCCGCATCATGCTGGCGCTCAAGGCCGTCTCGGCGGACGCCTACGGCGTCGGCGCGATGGTGTTTGACGAGATCGACACGGGCGTGTCCGGCCGCATGGCGCAGGCCGTCGGCGAGAAGATGGCCATGCTCGCCGGAAAGCGGCAGGTGCTGTGCGTGACGCACCTTCCGCAGATCGCTGCGCTCGCCGACAGGCACTTTGTCGTGGAAAAGACGCAGACGGCCGAGCGCACAGGCTCCACCGTGCGCGCGCTGGACGACGCCGGCCGCGCGCAGGAGATCGCGCGGCTGGTCGGCGGGGCGGAGGACGCCCCCAGCGGCGTCGAGCACGCGGAGAACATGCTCGCGGCCGCGGAGCGCCGCAAGCGCGCGCTGCGCGCGCCGTCGCCCCCCTCAAAGGCATGAGCCCCTCAAAAAGAAAAGCCGTCCCGCTCAGACGAGCGGGGCACAGAGCGCTGACAAAGCCCCCAAACGCAAAAATCACTTCCGAAAGAGAACGAGCGGAAGTGATTTTTGCTTCCTGCGTCAGCATCGCCTGCAAACTGCGGTCACTTACGTCTATGTAAGCTCCCTTGTTTGCAGGCTC
>DXVG01000206.1 GCA_019409045.1 Clostridiales bacterium
GCTCGCTTCCTTGGCTTGCGGGCTTTCTCAACGCCCTGCCAGTCTGTTGACTTTGTCAACATCCTGCGGACGTCAGCGCACGCGCGTGAGCCTGCCCGCGTTCATCTCGTACACGGCGTCGCACAGCGCGTCTATGTCCGTGGGGTTGTGGCTGGCGAGCAGTATCGTCTTGCCCCTCTCCTTGAGCTGCGCAAGCAGGCGACGCGCGTCCTCCACGCCCGCGTTGTCCAGGCCGTTCATCGGCTCGTCCAAGATCAGGAGCGACGGGTCCTCCATGATCGCCTGCGCGATGCCGAGGCGCTGGCGCATGCCGAGGCTGTACTTGGACACCCACTTGCGGCTGTCCGGGTCGAGGCCACAGCGCGTCATCGCCGCGCGGATCTGCCCGTCGTCCGCGCGGCCGGAGATGCGCGCGAGGTACTTCAGGTTCTTAAAGCCGCTGGCATTGGGCAGAAAGCCGGGAATCTCGATGATCGCGCCCATGTCCGGCGGCGTCTCCAGCTCCACGCCGATGCGGCGGCCGTCCACGAGCACCTTGCCCGAATCCGGGCGCGAAAGGCCGGCGATGCACTTGAGCAGCACCGTCTTTCCCGAGCCGTTGCGGCCCACAAAGCCGTGCACGCGGCCGCGCTCCAGCGTAACGGTCACATCCTCGAGCACCTTCTGCGCCCCGTAGGCCTTGTTTACCATCTTCAATTCGATCATATGCGAAGCTCCTTTTTCATGCTCAGGTGCACCGACAGGTACGCAAACAGCGCGCACAGCGCCGTGAGGACCACAAACGCGTACCACACCGGCGGCTGCCCCGCGCCGTCGCCATAGTCCAGCATCGTCACGCGGCACAGCGTCACCGGGGAGAAGTGGTTGGCAAACCCGCCGTAGAAGTCGGCCATCAGCGCGTCCACCGCCAGCGGCGTCACGCCCAGCAGTATGCCGCCGCGGCGGCCGATGACCACATTGCCCACATACACCAGCAGCGCCACGAACCCGTAGGCCAGCGCGTGCAGCAACAGCTCCATCAGCGCCGCGCCCCAGGGCGAATACGAGCGCATCACCCACGGGTCGTAGGAAAGCAGGCTGTCGTAGGTCTCAAACGCGCCGCCCTCCACAAACGCCAGCACGCCGTCCGACCAGCCGCCCGACCAGTCCACATAGGGCGATATCCACAAAAGCACCGAGAGCGCGACCAGCACCATGTAGGCAACCACCGCCACGAACACCAGCGCCACCTGCGCCTGTGCCCAGCTCCTGCGGCCGCTGCGGGTCATGATGTACACCTGCGCCTCGTCGGTCATCGGCAGGTGCGACAAAAGCGCGATTACCGCCACGCCCAGAAGGAGCGTCAGGGGCGCGTAGTCCAGAAGGTAGGTCAAAAGCCCCGGCCAGCTTATGCGGTCGCCGCTGTCGCGCAGGTATTCGCGCACCGGCGCGATCTGCCGATCCACCAGCAGCACCGTCATGGCGATCACCAGATACGTCACCGGCGAGCACATCAGCTTTGCAAGGTTGTATCGCAGACACGCGAGCATCCTGTTACGCATACGTCAGCCTCCGTTTCGCGCGGCGGTAAAACACAAGCGCCGCCACCGCCGAGAGCGCGCCGAACACGCCCACCGCGGCCAGAAGTCCCGGCACGAACGCCAGCCCCGTCTCTGAGTCCTGCAAAAGCGACACGTTCAGCCAGTCCGGCAGCCCCGTCCACGCGTCCAGCTCCAGAAACAGCCTGTACACGAGCAGCGGCATGCACACCGTCCACAGCACGTTCGGCACATACGCCGAGAACGCCAGCGCCGTCAGCGCCCAGAACGCGCCCGCAAGAAACTGCGTAAACAGCGCGCCCGCGAAGTAGCCGACGTATCCCGCCGTGCCGGTGAAGGCGATGCTGATGGTGTCGTCCATGCCGAACAGCTCCGCCGCCACGGCCACGTCGCCCCGGTAGAGCGCGTGCACAAGCACCGCGAACGCCAGCCGCCCCAGAAACGGCGCCAGCCCGCCCGCCAGGCACGCCGCCGCCAGCTTCGAGCGCAGGTAGCGCCGCACGCCCGAGCGCAGCACCACCGGCACGGCGTAGCCGCTCTTCCAGTCCACCGCGAACGCCGCCGCTGCGGGCAGCGCCGCGACCAGCGGCAGCGCGTCCGGCACAAGCCCCATGGAGCTTGAAAAGCGCCAGACCAGTATGGCCGGGTTCTCCGGCTCGCCGAGCATGTACAGTATGTTGTAAAGGTGCAAAAGGAAGTACGCGGCCGCCGCCGCGAACACCCATGGCCCGAAGGCGTGCCTTCGGTCGTGCGCAAGCATAAGCATCCTCCCCGCCTCCGTATCTCGCGGCCCGCCGCGCCTCACGCCTCGCGCGAAAGGCGCGCAAACACCGCCTCAAAGCCGACAAAGTCGTCGATCACCGCGCGCACGCCGCCAAGCGCCTCCAGCGTCGGGCGCGGATTGGTGGCGGTGATGGCCACGATCGCGCCCGCGCCCGCGGCCTCGGCCGCCTCGATGCCCGCAAAGGAGTCCTCCGCCACCGCGCACTCCCGCGCGGGCAGGCCCAGGCGCGCAAATGCGCGCAGGTAGACGTCCGGGGCGGGCTTGCCGGGCAGCGTGCCGTCGTCGTAGACCACGCGCTCCCAGTCGAACCACTTTTCAAGGCCGAACGCCTCGAAGTAGAAGTCCATGTTGCCCCGGCCCGCGCCCGTGCCGATCGCCAGCTTCACGCCCTGCGCGCGCAGGCGGTCCAGCGCCTCGGGAAGGCCGTCGGTCAGGTGGAAGCGCGGCGCGTCCTCGCGGCAGAGGCGGCGGTAGATGCGCTCCTTTTCCTCGGTGAGCTCGTCGATCTGCGCGTCGGTCAGCTCCGGCCGGTAAAAGTGGCGGATCACCTCCCCGGAGGCCGGGCCGCACGCGCCGCGCAGGAACTCCTCGTCCGTCAGCGGCCGGCCGATCCTGCGCAGGAAGAACTCGTCCCAGGAGCGGCGCTGCTTGTCGGTGTCCAGGAACATGGTCCCATTGAAGTCAAATACGATCGCCCTGATCATAGTAGACCTCCATCAGCGTAAGTCCGTGCGCGGGCGCGGTCACGCCCAGATCGAGCCGGCTCCCGGAGGCCAGCGCGCGGGAGAACGCCCCGCTCTCCAGCTTGCCCGTGCCCACGCCGATGAGCGTTCCGGCGATGATGCGCACCATGTTGTACAAAAAGCCGCTGCCCTCGACGTAGAGCGCGTACTCGGGCCCGTCGCCCGAGAGGCGCGCGCCGTAGATCGTGCGCACGGTGTCGCGCACGCAGCTTCCGCTGGCGGCGAAGGCCGCAAAGTCGTGCGTGCCCAACAGAGCGGGCAGCTCCGCGCGCATGCGCGGCGCGTCCAGCGGGTAGATCACATGCGCGTGCGTGTCGCGGTTGAGCGCGCCCGCGTGCGGCGCGGCGTAGATCTGGTAGCGGTACCGCTTGCCCGTCGCCGAGAAGCGTGCGTGAAAGTCCCCGGGGACCTCGCGGCTCTCGCGCACGCGCACGTCGCGCGGGAGCATTGTGTTGAGCGCATAGGCGTACTTCTCCGGCGGTATGCGGCTGCGCGTGTCAAAGTGCGCCCGCTGCCCCAGCGCATGCACGCCCGCGTCCGTGCGGCTCGCGCCAAACAGCGTGACCTGCGCGCCCGTCAGGCGCGAGAGCGCCTCCTCCAGCACCTGCTGCACCGCCAGCGCGTTTGCCTGCCGCTGCCAGCCCGCGTAGGCGGTGCCGTCGTATTCCACGGTGAGCAGCACGCGCATCAGAACGCCCCCAGCGCGTTGAGCGCCAATACGACCGCCAGCATCAGCAAAAACGCCAGCGCCGCGATCAGGTCGTCCCTGCCGTAGCGAAGCACGCGCATGCGCGTGCGGCCCTCGCCGCCGTGGTAGCAGCGCGCCTCCATGGCCATGGCCAGCTCGTCCGCGCGGCGGAACGCGC
>DXVG01000207.1 GCA_019409045.1 Clostridiales bacterium
AGGCACGGCCCCCAGAAGGTTGCCCACGGGGCCGGCCAGCGCCACGCCCAGAAGCTGCCCGCGCCCCAGCCGGTAGGGGTTCTCCATCGTCAGCGCGCCGCCGAAGGGCATCAGCTCCAGCGCCTCCACGCCCACATGCAGTATCCGCGCCGCGGCGAGGTGCGCGCCCTCGTGTAGCGCGAGCGACAAGAGCATCGCCCCAAGCTCCGCGCGCGCGCCCAGCGCGAACGACAGGCCCAGCATCACAAGCGCCAGCGCGTGTACGCGGACCTGCATGCCTCCAATGCGCAGGCGGATCATGCGTTCATCAGCTCCGCAGGGTCGATCAGCTCGCCCGCGCGCCGCGCCTCCAGGTACACGCGGCCCGCCTCGCTGTGGGCGATCGCCTGGCCGCGCTGCACGGCCTCGCCCGCGCGCACCAGCGGCTCGAGCAGGTACGCGCTCACCGTTTCCAGTTGGTCGCCGTGCTCGATCAGCACGCCCCAGCCGCCGCCGGAGAGCTGCGTGACCGCCAGCACCGTGCCGTCCGCGCACGCGCGCACCTCCGCACCCGGCTCGCACGCAAACTCCACCCACGGCCGCTCCTGCTCAAACGCCTTGTCCAGATCGCCCTCCACGGGCGCGGCCAGTTCGCCCTCGCCGGAGAGGTCGAAAAACACCAGCATGGACTCGGGCATCAGATCGCGCACGAACGAGAGCTGGCCCAGCGAGCCGTCAAGGTCGATCTGCATCGTCAGCGCCCGCTCCACGCCCTCCACCGCTGCGCGCGTCCACGGCGCGTCTATGTTCTTGGCCGCCAGCAGCGCAAGCAGCAGCGAGCAGGCCACCGCGCTGTTGCGAAGCAGGCGCTCGCCAAAGGTGAGCCGCCGCCGCGTTCGCCGCGCGCCGCGCGCCCGGCGGGGTGCTGCGTTTGTCCGTCTGCGCCCCGCGCGCCGCCAGAGGTCGCGCGCGCTGCCCTGCCGACGGCGCGCCCCGTCCGCCTCGCCAAAGACGACCACCTTTCCGGCGCTGTCCGAAGCCATGCGCCGCCGCTGCCGGGTCGCCTCCGCGTCCGCGCCGGTATCCTGCGGCGCGGCGCTTGTGTGTATGATGAGCCTCGTGCCCTTTTCCTGCATGGCCGTCCCCTCCCGTCAGGGGACTGTATGCGGCCGCAGCCCAAAAACAGAACCGCGCGGAGGAGACGGCCATCTCCTCCGCGCGCGGCGGTCTGCGGTTTTCAGAGCAGGTTCTCCGGGTTGAGCATGCGAAGCTCCTCGGGCACGAAGCGGCCGTCCTTGCGCACGAGCACGTCGTCAAACCATATCTCGCCGCCGCCATACTCCGGCGTCTGTATGCACACAAGGTCCCAGTGCAGCGCGGAGCGGTTCTGATTGTCGCACTCGTCGTAGCAGGCGCCCGGCGTGAAGTGGAAGCTGCCCATGATCTTCTCGTCAAAGAGCGTGTTGTTCATCGGCCGGGTGATGTAGGGGTTCACGCCCAGCGCGAACTCGCCCACATAGCGCGCGCCCTCGTCCAGGTCGAACACGCGCTCTGCCCGCGCGGCGTCGTTGCAGGACACCTCCACGATCCGGCCGTCCCGGAACGTGAGGCGCATGCCCTCGTAGGAGAAGCCGTCGTGCGTGGAGGGCACGTTGTAGCGGATCGAGCCGTTCACGCTCTCGCGCACAGGCGCTGTGAACACCTCGCCGTCGGGTATGTTCATGCGGCCCGCGCACTTCACGGCGGGCAGGCCGCGGATGGAGAAGGACAGGTCGGTGTCCGGCCCGAGTATGCGCACGCGGTCCGTGCGCTCCATCAGCGCCTTGAGCGGCGTCATGGCCGCCTCCATGCGCGAATAGTCCATCGTACACACGTCGAAGTAGAAGTCCTCAAACGCCTCGGTGGACATGTCCGCCATCTGCGCCATGGCGGGCGTGGCGTCGCGCAGCACCACCCAGCGCGTGTTGGGCACGCGGCGCAGCGTGTGCACGGGTTTTGCGTAGTGGCGCGCGAACAGGCTGAGGTTTTCCGCGGGCACGTCGGCGCGCTCGGCGCGGTTGCGGATGCCCGTGACGCCGATGAACGCGTCCATACGGTCCATCAGAAGGCAGTCCGCCTCGGCGCGCAGCGCGAGCTGCTCGGGCGTGCAGCCCAGCAGAAGCGCGCGCTCGATCTGCGCGTCGAGCGACCACACGAAGGGCCGCCCGCCCGCGCGGTACACCTCGGCGATCAGCGCCTTGACCAGCTCGCGGTCCGCGTCGGTGGACTGTATCAGCACGTTCTCGCCGGGCTGCACCTGCGTGGAGTAGCCCACGAGCGTGCGCGCCAGCTTGTCGTATCTCGGGTCGCGCATGTAAAAACGCCTCCTTCAAAAAAACAGGAGGCTGCCGGACGGCAACCTCCTGGGAAAATCTCGCGCGTCATTCCGCGTCGGCAGGGACCTCGGTGGCGTCCGCAGCGGTCGCGTCCTCAGTGGGGACCTCAGTGGCGTCCGCAGCGGTCGCGTCCTCAGCGGGGACCTCAGTGGCGTCCGCGGCGGCAGCGTCCTCAGCGGGGACCTCGGTGGCATCCGCGGCGGTCGTGTCCTCAGCGGGGACCTCGGTGGCATCCGCGGCGGCAGCGTCCTCAGCGGGGACCTCGGTGGCGTCTGCGGCGGTCGCGTCGTCGGTATGCTCATCCGCAGTATGATCCGGCACGCCGTCGCCGTCGTGATCATGCTCCAGCTCCTCGGCGGTATAGGTGTCGTCCGTCGTGGTGACGCTCGCGTCGTCCGTGGACGAGTGCGAGGCAACGATCGTCGCCGCAATGGCCGCCACGATGAACACGGCCGCGCCGATCTTGGTGATCTTGGCCATTCTGGCCTCATAGCTCTTGGCCTTGTTTTTTCCAAAGAAGGTCTCCGCGCCGCCGCCGATCGCTCCCAAGCCCTGGCGCTGACCCTGCTGCATCAATACGGCAACGATCAGCACGATGGAGATGAGGATCAATACGATGTCAAGAATGATGGTCAAGGCGTTCATGGAATTCCCCCTATTGTATCGTCATGCAGACTGCCCAAGTATTATAGCACGGTTTTGCCGCAAAGGCAACCATGTTTTTCATTTTTTCCCGAAATTCACATTTGTTTTTTCATCGGGAGCGGGCCTTGACCGCCGCGGCGCGGCGTGATACCATAAAACCGGAAGGTGGGGGAGGCAGATGCACCGCGCGAACAGGTGGATACTCTTTGCGGCGCTGGCGCTGTTTGCGCTTTTGTATGTGCGGGCGCATCGCGCCGCGCTCGCGCCCGCGCGCCTGCTCAAGCCGCTGCACGCGAAACACGGCGCGACCATCGAGGAGGGCGGCTATCTGATCGACCTGAACGCGGCGGGCGTCGAAATGCTCGACGCGCTTCCGGGCATCGGCGAGGAGCTTGCGCAGAACATCGTGGAGCACCGCGCGCACAACGGCCCCTTTGCCTCCGTGGACGAGCTCGACGACGTGGAGGACATCGGCCCGACGAGGCTGGAGGCCGTTCGCGATTCCGTCACGGTGCGCTAGCGCCTCACCCGCCGAAGAGCTGCACCCAGTACAGTATGCCGTCCGCCTCCAGCGCGCACACGCCGATGGTGGAGAAGCTCTCGCGCAGTATGTTCGCGCGATGCCCGTCGGAGGACATCCACGCGGCCATTACGCGGTCCACGCTGTCGTGCCCCATGGCGATGTTCTCCCCGCGGGCGGCGGAGGACACGCTGGACCAACTGCTGCCGTCCGGCCGCGTGTGGCTGAAGTTCTCCAGAAGCTCCTGGGCGCGCACCGCTGCGGCGCGCTCGAGCTCCGGGTCTGTGGAGAGCGCGTTCAGCCCGCGCTTTGCTCGCTCCGCGTTGACCTGGCGCACCACCTCGTCTGCGAGGGACGAAAGCGTGGTTCCCTGCTGCGCCTGGGTGGGGC
>DXVG01000208.1 GCA_019409045.1 Clostridiales bacterium
GGTCCTGCACGCGCCCTGGCTGTTGAAGGCCAGCTCCTCCGCGCCGGGCGCGCGCACCTCTTGCCCGCACGTCGGGCACACGAGCGCGCGCTCCGCCGCCACCGCGAGCGAAGGCGGCAGGTAGTGGCCGTTTGGGCAGCGGTGGCTGGCGAGCCGGGAGAACATCAGCCGCAGGCTGTTGAGAAGCTCCGTCGAGGTGCCGAACGTGCTGCGTATGCCCGGCACGCCCGGCCGCTGGTGCAGCGCCAGCGCGGCGGGGACGTAGAGCACCTCGTCCACGTCGGCCCGCGCCGCCTGCGTCATGCGCCGCCGCGTGTAGGTGGACAGCGACTCCAGATAGCGGCGCGAGCCCTCGGCGTACAATACGCCCAGCGCCAGCGAGGACTTGCCCGACCCGGACACGCCCGCGATGCCGACGATGCGGTTGAGCGGCACGTCGAGGTCTATGTTTTTCAGGTTGTGTACATGTGCGCCCCGGATGCGTATCGCCTCCGGGGAATGCGCGTTTTCACGCATACAAACTCCTTGCCGGTCCCGGCGCGCGCGCCCGACCTGGTGCGATTCTTTCACCATTATAGCACGAACGCGGCCGCGCGTCCACGCAAGATCAGCCCGCCTCGCGCTAAGAAAGCGCGCAACGCCGCATATGGCGCGATTCTTTCAGGGGTTTACCGTTACCGCCTTCCCCAAAGCACCCCTGCGAGCCGCGCCCGTCGCCGCCTACGCATTCTTTTGGTTGACATGTTAGCAAAAACTAACTATAATATGTATCAGCACCGGCGCGGAGGAGGAGAGGGCATGGAAAAATACAGGGTCGAGAAAAACTCTGTGCAGGAGACGCTGATCATCCCGCTGTACGGGAGGCGGCTGTGCTCGCGGCGCTTTCCCGGCCTGTTCCAGGATCGGACGGCCGCGGAGCTCATGGAAAAGATCGATTACGACTTTTCGGCGCTGGAGAGGAAGTCCCGGGGCCTTCTGCAGACCTTCGGCGCGCTGGAGGCCGCCATGCGCCAGAGCGACCTGGCCTGGGAGGTGCGAAACTACCTCGAGGCGCACCCCCGGGCCGCCGTGGTCAATCTGGGCTGCGGGCTGGACGACACCGGCAGGGCCTGCGACAACGGACAGTGCCGCATCTACAACATCGACCTGCCGGACGTGATCTCCCTGCGGGAGCGCCTGCTGCCCGCCGGGGAGCGGGAGCGCAATCTCGCGCTGGACCTGGGCGACGCCGGCTGGATGGACGCCCTCGACATAGCCCCCGCGGACGGCGCGGTGTTCTTCGCCGCCGGCGTGTTTTACTATTTCAAAACGGAGAACGTCCGGCAGATGGTCGCCGCCATGGCCCGGCGCTTCCCCGGCGGGCGGCTGGCGTTCGACGCCGCGGGCAAAACCGCCGTCCGGATGATGCTCCGAACGTGGGTCAGGCAGACGGGCATACGGGACGTGGGCGCCTACTTTTCCGTTCAAAACGCGAAGGCGGAGCTGGAGCCGTGGTCGCCGCGCCTGCGCGTCTCCAGCCGCGGCTACATGCTGGGCTATCGGAAGCTGGAGGGCCCCGGCATCCGGCCCGTCCACCGCCTGCTGGCGAAGCTCGCCGACGGGCCGCTGAAGGTGCAGATCGTGCGGGTGGACTTCCGCGCGGGAACAGGCGGGTGAGAGCGCCCTGCCGCGCGGCGGTGAAGGCAAAACAGAAAGCGAGGAGGAAGCAAGATGACAAAGCTGGGCGTCGTGGAGGACACGCTGTTTGTGCCCATGCTGGGCAGGATATACGCCAGCGAGCACTGCCCGCAGGTGCTGTACGATGAGAAGGCGCTGTCGCTGAAGGGCGATCTCCCCCCGAAGCTGCTTGAGCAGCGCGGGCAGAGCCAGTACACATTGCTGGCCTCGGCCTCGCGCTCGGCCAACATGGACAGGGCCATCCGGGACTTTCTGAGGCGCAGGCCGGGCGGCGTGATCGCGCAACTGGGCTGCGGGCTGGAGACGACCTGTTTCCGCTGCGACGATGGGAACACGCGCTGGTACGCCGTGGACCTTCCCCATGTGATCGCCTACCGCAGGGAGTTGCTGCCCGAGCCGGTGCGGGAGACGTACATTGCCGGGGACGCCTTTTCGCAGGACTGGCTGCGGCAGATCCGCGCCGACGCGCCGCACGCGCCGCTGCTGGTCACGGCGGGCGGCCTGTTCCACTATTTCGAGGAGGAAAAGGTGATCGGGCTTCTGCGCATGCTGGGGCGCTTTGCGGACGTGGAGCTCGTCTTTGACGCAGTCAGCAGCCGCGGCATGGCCATGATGCGAAAGAAGTACATGAAACAGGTGGGCCACGCCGACGCGCAGATGTTCTTCTGTGTGGATTCGGCCGATGCGCTGGCCACCAAAGTCGGCGCGGGCGTCCGCGTCCTCTCGGAGGAGCCCTACTACCGAAACATCCCGCGGCGGGGCCTGCAACCCTCCACCCGGGTCAGCATGGCGGTGTCCGATCGCTTCGGCATGGTGAAGATGGTGCGCATGTTTTTTCCGTAGCCCTCTTGACAAACGCGGGCGCAGGGTATAAAATAACACTGCTACATAACAATGTTATACGGAGGCGGCCATGGAGGAGAGATCGAGCGCCACGCTTGCCAACATACAGCGCGCCGCGTTGACGGAGTTTCTGGACAAGGGTTTTCTGGGCGCGTCCTTGCGGCAGATCGTCAAAAACGCCGGGGTCACCACCGGCGCCTTCTACGGCTACTTTTCCAGCAAGGAGGCGCTGTTTGCCTCCATCGTCGAGCCGCACGCCGCCGCGCTGATGGGGCACTTCATGGAATCGCAGATCACGTTTGCCGAGCTGCCCGAGGCCGAGCAGCCGGCGCACATGGGGCAGGCGTCCGCCGCCTACATCCACTGGATGGTGGACTACATCTGCGACCACGCCGACCCGGTCAAGCTCCTGCTGACCAGGGCCGAGGGCACGAGCTACCAGCACTTCGTGCACAACATGGTCGAGGTGGAGGTGGAGTCCACGCTGCGCTACATGGAGGTGCTGCGCCGCCTGGGGCAGAGCGTTCCGGATTTGGACAAAGACCTCTGCCACATCGCCGCCAGCGGCATGTTCAACGGCATCTTCGAGGTGGTCATCCACGATATGCCGCGGGATACGGCCCTGCGCTATGTGGACAGGCTGCGGGAGTTTTACACCGCCGGATGGCTGAAATGGATGGAGCCATAGCTCCGCGCATTCCCGCGCTGCGGCGGGGGCGCTGCGGCCCGGGGCGTCGCCCCGTTTTTCGCCCCATCTGTTAGCATAAACTAACTTAATCAGAGGAGGGTTTCTCATGCGAAAGGGAAAAAAGGGCGACATCGCGGTGCTGCTCGACTACGCGGGCGGCCATAAGCGCCTGACCTTTCTGGGGCTTGTGCTGTCGGCTGTGTCGATGCTTTTGAGCATGGCGCCCTACATCTGCATCTGGCTGGTGGCGCGCGAATTGATCGTCGTCGCGCCGAAGTGGACGCAGGCGCAGGGCGTCGCGCGCTACGGCTGGCTGGCCTTCGCGTTCGCAGTGGGCGGCATAATGCTGTATTTCGTGGGGCTGATGTGTACCCACTTAGCGGCGTTTCGCACGGCGGCCAACATCCGCAAGCGGGGCGTCGAGCATGTGATGCAGGCTCCGCTGGGCTACTTTGATGCCAACGCCTCCGGGCTGATCCGCAGCCGGCTGGACGCGGCGGCGGCCGAGACCGAGACGCTGCTTGCGCACAATCTTGCGGACATCGTGGGCACCATCACGCTGTTTCTGGGCATGCTGGTGCTGATGTTCGTGTTCGACTGGCGCATGGGCTCGGCCTGCCTGCTCTCGGCGGCGATCTCGGTGATCGCCATGTTCTCCATGATGGGCG
>DXVG01000209.1 GCA_019409045.1 Clostridiales bacterium
CCCACAGGCCCTCCATGCGCCGAAGGTCCTTCGACAATGCCGCCTGCGCGACGCGACCCACGCGCCGACCTGCGCACAGTACCGGAAGCCCCCGCAGCGACTTTAGACTTTTCTCCATTGCCTTCACGCTCCGGTCGATGATCCGTCGTGCGTATTTTGCGTCCGACGGCGCAGAATATGATATGGAAAAATTGCCTTCCAAAATTTTGTGTGGTATAATGAAGCTGCACAGGCGCAACAATACAGAGTTTCGCCATGAATTTGCCAAACACAAATGCTATCATTTTTTAAAGCCATCAAAGGAGGATTTCCGCATGGAGGAATACAGGGCCGGTTACAGAATACTGGTCGCGGACGACGATATCAACGTTCATCAGTCGCTGAACACATATTTTCGGCGCGAGGGCTATCAGATGATCTCCGCCTACGACGGGCAGGAGGCCATCGACCATGTGCGCAAGGCGCGGCCCGACATCGTGCTTCTGGACATCATGATGCCCAAGATGGACGGGCTGATGGTGTGCCGCGAGATCCGCAAGGAGACCAACCTGCCCATCATCATGCTCACCGCCAAGGGCGAGGAGTTTGACAAGCTGCTGGGGCTGGAGCTGGGCGCGGACGACTACATCACCAAGCCCTTCAGCCCGCGCGAGGTGCTCGCGCGCGTCAAGGCGGTGCTGCGCCGCATGCACGAGCTCAAGGACGCGGGCAAGGCCTCGCATCTGGTGGTGGAGAACCTGGACATCGACATGAGCGCCTTCACCGTCAAGCTGGACGGAAAGCTCATGCCCTGCACGCCCAAGGAGATCGAGATCATCTGGACGCTTGCGAACAACCCGGGCATGGTGTTCTCGCGCGAGCACCTGCTGCAGAGCATATGGGGCTACGACTTTCTGGGCGACACACGCGCCGTGGACAGCCACATAAAGCGCATCCGCGCAAAGCTGTGCAAGGAGGGCAACGGCTGGGACATCAAGACCGTGTGGGGCGTGGGCTACCGCTTTGAGATCGGTGAATAACGGCTTGCAGTCGGGGAAGGTCATGCTATGAGGGAGAGGCTTCGCTACCGCTCGTGGACGATCGGGGCAAAGACGCTGGTGAGCCATGCGCTGCTGGCGCTTTTTGCGATCGTGTTCGCATGCGTGGTGGCCTACGCGCTCTCCTTCCGCTATGTGCAGGATCAGGCCATGGAGGAGCTGGTGGGGCAGGCGGAGTACATCGCCTCCAGCGAGATGCCGGCGGGGGACGAGCTGGTCATTCCCGACGAAAAGACGCTCGAGCAGTACCAGAGGCTCACAAACTCCATGGTGCTCTACGTCAACCGCAACTACCTGGCGACGCACATACAGCAGACCGAGGAGCAGCCCGGCTTTGCCCGCACGGAGATCATCAGCTCCATCGACCGGCAGCTGGTGGCGCGCATGTTCGAGGGCGAGAGCGTGGCCGACATACGCCGCTTCGACTTTGCCTCCGGCGTCATCCTCTTTGCCGGCGCGCCCGTGCGCAATGTGGAGGGCCGGGTGGTGGGCGGCGTCATACTCGCCCAGCCGGTCACGCAGATACGGCAACTGACCGGTTTTTTGCAGATGCTGCTGGTGATGACCGCGCTGGTCACGGTGCTGCTGGCCGTGGTGATGGCGGCGAAGATGACCAAGGTGCTCATCGAGCCCATCCGGCGGCTGACGCAGGTGGCGCGGCGCATCGCCGAGGGCGAGTACGGGGCGCGCATATCGCTGGGCACGCACGACGAGCTGGGCGAATTGGGCAACACGCTCAACACGCTCTCGGCGCGGCTGTCCAACGTCATCGAGCGCCTGCGCGAGGAGCGCGACAAGCTGGAGCTGATCGTGGGCTCCATCGGCGAGGGCATACTCGCCGTGGACGCGAATTTCGAGGTCACGCACAAGAATCAGGCGTTCCTGGAGCTGATGGAGCTCAGCGACGAGGAGCTCGCGCCCATGGAGGGCACAAAGGAGCTCTCCGCGCTGCACACGCTGCTGGAGGAGTGCATCAAAACCGGCGAGCGATGCCGCGCGGGATGGAGCAACCCCTCCGAGCGCAAGATCTCCGCCACCGCATCGCCGCTGTTTGGCGAGCACGGGGAGACCATCGGCGCGGTGTGCCTGATCCAGGACGTGAGCGAGGCCGAGCGGCTCGAACAGCTCCGGCGCGACTATGTGGCCAACATCTCCCACGAGCTGCGGACGCCGCTGACCGGCATCCGAGGCATGGTGGAGCCGCTGATGGACGGCTATATCGACACCGAGGAGGAGAAGGCCGAGTGCTACCGCGTGATCTATCAGGAGACGCTCCGGCTTGAGAAGCTGGTGCGCGAGATGTTGGACATGTCGCGCCTGCAGGACGGCCGCGTGACACTCGAGATGGAGGAGCTGGAGCTTCCCGGCATCATCGACGCGGCGGTGCGCCGCATGAAGAAGCTCGCCGACGACGCGGGCGTCGCGCTGGTGGCGGAGACCGGCGGCGCGCGGCTGCGCTGCATCGGCAACGAGGACCGCATCCTTCAGGTGCTGATCATATTCATCGACAACGCGCTGAGCTTTACGCCCTCCGGCGGCCGCGTGACGGTCTACGCCCACGAGGAGCGCGACCGCGTGCGCGTGGGCGTGCTCGACACGGGCGTGGGCATCGAGCCCAAGGACCTGCCCTTCATCTGGGAGCGGTTCTACAAGGTGGACAAGAGCCGCATGCGCACCTCCGGCACGGGCCTGGGGCTGGCGGTGGCCAAGCTGGTGGTGGAACTGATGGGCGGCCAGATCGGCGTAAACACCAAGAAGGGCGAGGGCTCGGAGTTTTTCTTCACGCTCAGAAAGCGGGAGGAGGAGCAGCTCGAGGAAGCGCCAAAGCCCGAAAGCGAAAAGGCCGACGGCGAGGAGCGGGGCGGCAGCAGCCGCAGGGAGCGGCGCGCCTCCGGGCGCAGGGGCATCGGCCGCGGCCGGGGAGCCGACCGGAGCGCGGACGCGCAGTGAGGTGCGTGTCTCGCGCGCATCCTCTTTGAGGAAAGCCCATTCAAAAAAGCGGCGCCCTTCCGCCTGCCTGACGGAAGGGCGCCGCTTCTCCCGGCGCGTCAGTCCAGCAGCATCTGCTCGAGCTGGGCCGCGTCGTCGGCGCGCGATTGCGGAAGCTCGGGAAGCTCGCTCGCGCGGCGGAACCCCCAGGAGACCCATATGAAAGGAAGCCCCGCGTTTTTTGCCGTCTGCTCGTCCACGCCGCTGTCGCCGATGTACACCGCGCTCTCCGCGTCCGCGCCCAGCGCCTTCAAAAGCGTCTCCACGCCGATGGGGGAGGGCTTTTTCGGCACCGTCGCGCTCTCGCCCACGGCCTTGTCGAACAGCCCGGGGAAGTGGTCGTTCATCAGAAGCTGCACGGCGGCGTCGTACTTGTTGGAGTTGACGCCCACCTTCACGCCCGCGGCGCGCAGCTTGCCGAGCAGCGCCGCGATGCCCGCGTAGGGATGCGTTTCCACGTTGATGTGCGCGTTGTAGTACGCGCGGAAGTCCTCTATGATCGCCGCGACCGTCTCGGCGCAGGTGCCCTCGGGCACGGCGCGCTCGACGAGCTTTGCCACGCCGTTTCCCACAAAGAGGCGCACTTCCTCGAGCGTGCGCGGCGCGAAACCGTGCCCCTCGAGCGCGGCGTTGACCGCGTTTTTCAGGTCGTCCAGCGTGTTGAGCAGCGTTCCATCCAGGTCGAATATCGCGCATGCGTACTTCATAGCAATATCCTCCAAGGTTTTTTACGACTTGAGTATAGCGCATGCGCGCAAAATCTGGGAGGGCGTTCAGGTTAGATTTCGGTTATCCATTTTCGGTTGCAATGGCGGGGCATATATGGTAAAATAT
>DXVG01000021.1 GCA_019409045.1 Clostridiales bacterium
TCCATGTGCTGATCGTTTGTCGCGGAGGAGCCGCCAAACAGCTCCATCGCGTCCGCGCCGTCGCCCGTGCCGACCAGCGCGTAGCTGAAGGAACCGTCCGTCTCCTGTCGGGCGATGAGCACATACCGATCGCCGGGCGCGACGACGCTCTGCGCAAGCGCCGCACCGCACGCCAGGGTCAGACACAGACATAGACACAGGGCAATCAACCGTTTCATTATTGTACACCTCCATATCCGCTTTTATGCGTTTGCACTTCGATATATAGACGCGCCGGAGCCGGAACGGTTCCCAGTTTTTCGTAAAAAGCAGGTGTCAATTCCCGGGAGAAAGCCAGGCAAAGTTATGGCGACGAAAAACGGCGCCGCCGGATGTGCTCTGGCGGCGCCGTCCCGGACCCTCGGCCGGGCTCATATGCCGAATTCAAACAGGGATACCTGGCTCGTCTCGGGCAGGCCCGCGAGGCAGCCCGCGGCGCGCAGCGCCTCGACCACGGCCTTGGGCGCCTTTCTGCGCAGCATGTCGTCCTGCGAGATGAACGGCCCGCCCTCGCGCGCGGCGGAAAACGCCTCCGCCGCCTGCTGGCCGATGCCGGGGAGCGACGTCAGCGGGGGCAGTATGCGGCCGTCCTGCTCGATTTGGAAGTCCGACACCGCGGAGCGATACACGTCCACGCCCCGGAGGTGTACGCCGCGCAGGTTCATCTCGATGAGTATCTCCAGCAGCGAGACCTCGTCGTCTTTGCGCTCGCGCTCGGCGCGCTCGAGGGCGTTGATCTCCTCGATCATGGAGCGCAGCACGTCCACATTGTCGGTGGTCATGCGCGAGGCGTCGAACGCGTCGGCGTTGCGCATGAGGTAGCAGGCGTAGTACGCCGCCGGGTAGTAGATCTTGAAGTAGGCGATGCGCAGCGCCATCGTCACATAGGCCACCGCGTGCGCCTTGGGGAACATGTACTTGATCTTCTTGCAGCTTGCGATGTACCAGTCCGGCGCGTCCACGGCCTGAATGGCCTCCTCCATGAACGGCTGGAGCCCCTTGCCCTTGCGCACGGACTCCATGGTCTTGAACGCGACCTCGGAATCCACGCCGAAGTCGATGAGCGCGTTCATGATGTCGTCGCGCGTGCAGATGCACTCGCTCAGCGGCACGCCCGCGCGCACGAGGTCCTGTGTGTTTCCCAGCCACACGTCGGTGCCGTGGGACAGGCCGGAGATGCGGATCAGCTCCTCCATGGTGCCGGGCCTTGTCTCCACAAGCATACCGCGCACAAAGCGCGTGCCGAACTCGGGGATGCCCAGCGTGCCGGTGGGCACGCCCAGCGCCTCCGCCGTCAGCCCCAGCGCCTCGGGCGAGGAGAACAGGGAAATGATGCTCTTGAACACCTCCGGGTCGTTGAGCGGCACATCGCGCGGGGCGATGCCCGTCATGTCCTGCAAACGGCGCAGCATGGTCGGGTCGTCGTGGCCGAGCACGTCCAGTTTGACCAGCACGTCGTGCATGGAGCCGAAGTCGAAGTGCGTGGTGACGGTCTCGGAGTCCATGTCGTCCGCGGGGTGCTGTATGGCGGTGAACTGGTAAATCTCATAGTCCTTGGGCAGCACCACCATGCCCGCCGGGTGCTGGCCGGTGGTGCGCTTCACGCCCGTGATGCCGCGCGCCAGCCGCTCCTTTTCGGCGTTGGAGAAGTGCAGGTCGCGCTCCTCCATGTACTTGAGCACATAGCCGTAGGCCGTCTTTTCGGCGATGGTGCCGATGGTGCCCGCGCGAAACACGTTGTCCGCGCCGAACAGCTCCTTGACGTAGTTGTGCGCCACGGGCTGGTAGACGCCGGAGAAGTTGAGGTCGATGTCCGGCACCTTGTTGCCCTTGAAGCCCAGAAAGACCTCGAAGGGTATGTTGAAGCCGTCCTTGTCCATGCGCGCGCCGCACCTGGGGCAGTCGCGGGCGGGGAGGTCCAGGCCGGTCTTGCCCAGCTTCTGCACGTCGAAGTCGGAGAACTTGCACTTGGGGCACACATAGTGCGGCGGCAGCGAGTTGACCTCGGTGATACCGGAGAGATAGGCCACCAGCGAGGAGCCGACCGAGCCGCGCGAGCCGACGATGTAGCCGTCGGAAAGGGACTTTGCCACCAGCTTGACCGCGATCATGTACAGCGTGGAGAAGCCATAGCCGATGATCGCGCCCAGCTCCTTGTCGATGCGCTTTTGCACGATCTCCGGCAGCGGGTCGCCGTAGATATCCACGGCGCGCTGCATGGTGATGCGGCGAAGGTCGGCCTCGGCCTCCGGCCAGAATGGCTGGAATGTTTCCTTGCCCTCCGGGTGGGGGATGAACAGGCGCACATCGCCGATCTGCGCGGCGATGCGGTTGGGCTCGTCGATCACCACGCGCTCGGCGGTCTCGCGGCCGAGGTAGGCAAACTCCTCGAGCATCTCCTCGGTGGTGCGCAAGTAGAGCGGGGGCTGCATGTCCGCGTCCTCAAAGCCCTTTGTGGCCATGAGGATGGAGCGGTAAATGGCGTCCTCCGGGTTCATGAAGTGTACGTCGCCCGTGGCCACCACGGGGATGCCCAGCCGGTCGCCGAGCTCGACGATCCTGCGGTTCAGCTCCCGCAGCTCCTCCTCGTCCCTGACCGCGCCCTCGCGCACGAGGAACGCGTTGTTGCCGATGGGCTGTATCTCCAGATAGTCGTAAAAGCGCGCGATGCGCTCCAGCGTCTTTGCGTCCTTGCCCGCCAGCACCGCGCGGAACAGCTCGCCAGACTCGCAGGCGCTTCCGAGGATCAGCCCCTCGCGGTACTTCTGAATGAGCTTTCGGGGCATGCGCGGCGTGCGGTGGAAGTAGTTCAGGTGCCCCTCGCTCACCAGGCGGTAGAGGTTGGTCATGCCCGTCTGGTTCTTTGCAAGCAGTATGATGTGGTGCGCGTGCGCGCCCGCGTCGGTCTGGAAGGCGTTGTTGATGTCCGACAGGCGCATCACCGACAGGCGCTCCAAGGTTCTTAGCAGCACCTGCCCGGTGGCGCGGGCGTCGTGCACGGCGCGGTGGGCGTTTTTCAGGGACACGTCCAGGTGCTTGCACACCGTTGCGAGCTTGTGGTTGCGAAGCTCCTTGTATGCGTTTCGCGCAAGCGCCAGCGTGTCGAGCACGGGCGCATCCAGTTCCTTGCCAAAGCGCGCAAACGCGCGGCGCAGAAACGCCATGTCAAACGACGCGTTGTGCGCGACCAGCACCGCGCCCTCCAGGAAGCGTTCAAACTCGGGAAACACCGCCTCCAGCCGCGGCTGTCCGGCCAGCATGGCGGGCGTGATGCCCGTGATCTCCACCACCTTGTCCGGCAGCGCGCGACCGGGGTCGATCAGGCGGGAGAACTCCCCCACCTCCCTGCCGTGCTCTATGCGCACCGCGCCGATCTCGATGATCTGGTCCAGATTGGGGTTGAGCCCCGTGGTCTCAAAGTCGAGCACCACAAACGCCGTCTCCTCCAGCGCGCGGCCGTCTGCACCGGAGACGATCTCGGGCGCGTCCTCGATCAGGTAGCCCTCGCAGCCGGGGATGAGCTTTATGTCCTTGCCACGCACCGCGCCGAACGCCTCCGGGAACGCCTGCACCACGCCGTGATCGGTGACGGCGATGGCCGGGTGTCCCCACGCCGCAGCCTGCGAGATCAGCGCCTTGGCCGAGGCGCAGGCGTCCATGGTGCTCATCTGCGTGTGCAGGTGCAATTCCACGCGCTTTCTGGGCGCGTTGTCCTCGCGCACGGGCCTGGGCACGCTGACGACGTCGGAGACCATCAGCACCATCTCGCGCTTGAAATCGTCGTAGCGGTACGCGCCGCGCGCCTTGACCCACAGGCCATCCCTGAGCGCGGCGCGCAGCTTTTCCGCCTGCTCCTCCACGGAGGCGTCCTCCCGCTGGCGGCGGCCGCCGAGGAAGAGCTTGCAGTTGACCGAGCCCTTGTGGTCGGTCATGGAGAATGTGACGATCTTGGACTGGCCGTTCTTGGT
This sequence comes from Clostridiales bacterium, assembly GCA_019409045.1. GTDB lineage: Bacteria > Bacillota > Clostridia > Christensenellales > Aristaeellaceae > Pullichristensenella. Next base: position 4,008 of record DXVG01000021.1, read on the forward strand.
GTCGCGCATCTCCAGCGCCGCCACCTCGCCCATCACGGTCGCGCGGCCGATGTCCTCGGTCATCTCGTTCATGGGCACGACCGGGTCGTGGATGGACCTTCCGTAGACCGCGTCCTGCGAGGCCGGCTTCTTCTTCGCGTCGGCACCGTCCTCGTGCATGCCGCGCGCGGTCTCCTCGGCGATGCGCGCCTCCTCGGCGGCGCGCTGCGCGCGTATGCGCTCCAAGCGCTTCTGCTCGCTGCCCGCCACCTCGATCACGGTGGTGGCCTCGATGGAGAACAGCTCGCGCAGCAGCGTGGAGAGCAGCTCGTCCACGCCGCGCGCGCGCATGTAGGCCACGCCCTCCTCGCCGGTGGCGCGCACGGTGAACACGCCGTCTTCCAGCGAGAAGTCCGTGTCCGCGTTGAGCAGAAACGGCGCCGAGCCGGGGCTTTCGTGGCGCACCAGCTCGATCAGAAGCGGCGCTACGCACGCCACGTTCGCAAGCGCGCGCTCCCGAAGCGCGGGATAGGCCACCTTGAGCTGCACGCCCACCGCCGGAAACGCGTCGGCCAGCGCGCGGCGCACGCGCTTGTACTCCTCGCGCGTGAGCAGCCTGTCTGCGCACATCTGCACGCACATGCCGCCCGTCTTTCTGGAGATCGAAACGCGGCGAAGCGCCAGCGCCCCGGCAAGCTCGGGGCTCTGGCGCCGAATGATCTCCCGCCAAAGTTCGCTCATTGCAGTATCCTCTGTATCTCCTCGAGCAGTATCTGCGCAAGGTCGCCGTGCACGGCGCGCGGCGGCTGGCCCTTGACAAACAGCGCGCCGCCGTCCTTGCCGCCCGCGATGCCCACGTCCGCCTCGCGCGCCTCGCCCGGGCCGTTGACCACGCAGCCCATCACCGCCACGCGCAGGGGCTTTTGAATGTGCCGCGTGGCCTCGCGCACGCGCCGCGCCAGCGCCTCGACCTCGATGGCCGTGCGGGCGCAGGTGGGACAGGAGACGACCTCCACATAGTCCCTGCGCAGCCCCGCCGCGCGCAGTATGTCCAGCCCCGCCTCCACCTCGCGCACCGGATCGCCCGTGATGGAGACGCGGATGGTGTCGCCGATGCCGTCGAGCAGAAGCGCGCCGATGCCCATCGCGCTTTTGACGATGGAGCCCTCATACGTCCCCGCCTCGGTCACGCCGATGTGCTGGGGATAGTCCGTGCGCCTTGCCGCAAGGCGACAGGCGTCCACGGTCAGGCGCACGCTCGATGCCTTGAAGGAGAGCACGATCTGGTCCCACCCGGCCCGCTCGAGCATGCGCGCGTGGTTGAGGCCGCTTTCGACCATGCCCTCGGCGCTCACGCCGCCGTGCCTTTGCAGTATCTCGCGCTCCAGAGAGCCGGCGTTGACGCCGATGCGCACCGGCACGCGATGCGCGCGCAGGCAGTCCGCCAGCGCCTGCACATTCTTCTCCCCGCCGATGTTGCCGGGGTTGATGCGCACCTTGGCGATGCCGTTTTCCACGGCGCGCATGGCGAGGCGGTGGTCAAAATGTATGTCCGCCACCAGCGGCACGGGGCTCGCGTCCACCAGCGCGCGCACGTTTTCGGCGCACACCTCGTCGTACACGGACACGCGCACGATCTCCGCCCCAGCGTCGGCCAAGGCGCGGATCTGCGCGATGGTGGCGTCCGCGTCGCGCGTGTCGGCGTTGGTCATGGACTGCACGGTGACGGGCGCGCCGCCGCCGATCTGCACATTGCCCGCGAAAACAGCTTTTGTATCCATATCTCTACCCCGCGATCAGGCGCGCGATGTCCTGATAAGTGACGACGACGATGAGGCCCAACAGCAGCAGCATGCCGATGCCGTGCACCATGCCCTCCTTCTCCGGCGGCACGGGCTTTCTGCGAATCGCCTCGACGATGAGGAACACCAGCCGTCCGCCGTCCAGCGCCGGCAGGGGCAGAAGGTTCATCAGGCCCAGGTTCAGCGAGATGATAAAGAGGATATACAGCACCATATAGAGGCCCTCGCGCGCCACGGTGCTGACCACGGAGATGATGCCCACGGGGCCTGTCACGTCTTTCACGCCCTCGCCGTGGAAGACGAGGTCCTTCAGCGCGTCGAGCATCATTTTCACAAAATCGACCATCATCCGCGGCGCTTCAGCCAGCGCTTCGCCAAAGCTGTAGGTGCGCCCCGGAAAGACGATGCCGATCATGTACGAGGTTTCGCCCGTCTGTTCATTGACCTCCGCCGCCGGGGTGGCGGAGATGGTCAGTCGCTCGCCGTCGCGCTCGACAATAAACTCAATGGGTTCGTCCACGGGTGAAGCAGCGATGATGGCGCGCAGCTCGTTGGCGCCCTCCTCGCTGAATTCGATGGGCTCACCGTTGGCCTCGACGATGACGTCGCCCGCCTGCATGCCTGCCTGCGCCGCGGGCATGTCCTCATAGACGGCCTCGACCGTGGGGCTTGCGATCCCGGCGGTAAAGTAGGCCATCAGCATGACCACGCAGACGATGAAGGCGAAGACAAAGTTCATCATCGGCCCGGCCAGCACCGTCAGAAACCTGCGCCACACAGGCCGGTTGTTCATGGCGCGGGGGTCGTCGTCGTTTTTGTCCTCGCCGAGAAAGCTGCAATAGCCGCCCAGTGGCACGATGCGCAGCGAATAGGCGATGTCCTTGCGCTTCCAGCCCAGCAGTTTGGGGCCGAAGCCCACGGAGAACTCCAGAACGGTCATGCCCGTGAGCCTGCCCACGATGTAGTGCCCGAACTCGTGCACCACCACCAGCACGCCCAAAAGTACGATGGCCAGAAGGATATAGAGCAAATTGACGATCATCTCTGTCCTCCAAGGAATTTTCGCGCAAAGGCGCGCGATTCGAGGTCGGCCTCCAGCACGTCCTCGAGCGCGTGGATCGCCCGGCACGGCACGGCGTCAAGCGCCGCGCGCACACAGCGCGCAATTTCGCCAAAGCGCACCCTTCCCGAAAGGAACCCCTCGACCGCGACCTCGTTTGCGCCGTTGTAGACCACCGGCGCGCTCCCGCCCGCTCCGAGCGCCTCGTAGGCCATGGAAAGGCAGGGAAAGCGGCGATCGTCCGGCGCGCGGAACGTGAGGCTCCCGGCGCGCGCGAGGGAGAGCCGTTCCCCCTCGTAGGGCAGTCTTTCCGGAAAGCCCATCGCGTAACCGATGGGGCCGCGCATGTCCGGGTTGCCAAGCTGGGCAAGCACCGCCCCGTCCTCAAACTCCACCATCGAATGCACCACGCTCTCGGGGTGCACCAGCACCGAGATATTCTGCGCGTCCATGCCGAACAGGTGGTGCGCCTCGATGACCTCCAGGCCCTTGTTGAGCATCGTGGCGCAGTCTACGGTGATCTTCGCGCCCATGCGCCATGTGGGGTGGCGCAGCACGTCCTCCATGCGCGCGGACTCGATCTGCTCCGCCGTGCAGTCGCGCAGCGCGCCGCCCGAGGCGGTGAGGATCAGGCTGCGCACGGGGTTGCCGTCCCGCGCGCGCAGGCACTGGAAGATGGCCGAGTGCTCGCTGTCCACGGGGAGCAGAAGCCTGCCCTTCTCCCGCGCGCGCGCCATGACCAGCTCGCCCCCGGCCACCAGCGCCTCCTTGTTGGCAAGCAGCACGCGCTCGCAGCACGAAAGCGCCGTCCACACGTTGCTCAGCCCTGCGATGCCCACCACCGCGCACAGCGCGTCATCCGCGCCGCTGATGGCAAGCGCGCGCGCGGAGCTGTCCTTTCCAAACACCCACTGGCAGAAGCGCACGTCCTCGGGGATCGCCTCCGGCTCCTCCTCCAGTGCGGCCACGCGCGGGCGAAACGCGCGCACCAGCGCAAACAGCTTCTGCGCGGAGCCGCGCGCGGTGAGACACACCGCCTCAAACCGGTCGGGATACCTGCGCACCACATCCAGCGCCTGCGTGCCGATGGAGCCCGTCGCGCCCAGTATGGCGATCTTTCGCCGCATAACCATCATCCCATCATCCGGAAAAACAGGTGGCACGCCAGGGAGGCGAACAGTATGCCGTCCAGCCTGTCCATGACGCCGCCGTGTCCGGGAAATATCCTGCCAAAGTCCTTCACGCCGCAGTCGCGCTTGACCAGCGAGGCCGCGAGGTCCCCGATCTGCGCGAGCGCGCCCGCCACCAGCCCGAACAGCGCGTAGTACCACGCCGGGCGAAGCGGCACGGCCGCCGCGCCATAGAGCGCGCGCACGATGTGCGCAAGCGCCACGGAGAACACCACCGCCGCGACCAGCCCGCCCACGGAGCCCTCGACCGTCTTTTTCGGGCTGATCTCGGGCGAGAGCTTATGCTTGCCCAGCGCCATGCCCACAAACAGCGCGAAGCAGTCGTTCATGGAGGGCACGAGGAACAAAAGCACGAACAGAAGCACCTGCTCCATGCCCTGCTGCGCGCGCAGCAGGTCGAGCATCAGCACATAGAACGCGCCGGGATAGACAAGCGGCAGAAGCGAGGCGCGCATGCGCTCGCCCTCCACGCGCCCGCCCAGCACGATCGCGCCCACGCCCACGGCCGCCAGCAGCGCGATGGACACCATCGCCGCCTCCATCAGCCGCTCCTCGGGCAGCAGCAGGCTGCACACCGCCAGCAGCGGCGCAAGCAAAAGCCCCACCGGCACGGGCCGCTCGCCCTTGTGCCGGAAGGCCGCGTACATCTCCTGCTGGCTCAGAAGCAACAGCAGCAGGATCGCCCCGCGCAGCCACCAGCCGCCCAGCGCGACCAGCACCGCCAGCAGCGCGATGAGCGTCACGCCCGTGATCACACGCGTCTTCATGTTTGCTTCTCCTTTTCCCGCACGCCGCCAAAGCGCCGGTCGCGCGCGGCGTAGACGTTCAGGTCGCGCAAAAACGCCTGCCGGTCGTAGTCCGGCCAGAGGATGGGGTCAAACACCATCTCCGCGTAGGCCGCCTGCCAGGGCAGGAAGTTGGATGTGCGCACCTCGCCGCTGGTGCGTATGAGCAGATCCACCGGCGGAAGCCCCGCGGTGTAGAGCTCTGCTTCCACGTCCGCCTCGGACACGGCCTCTGGGCTGAGCTCCCCGCGCACGCAGCGCAGCGCGATCCGGCGCGCGGCGCGCGTGATCTCCGCATGGCCGCCGTAGTTGAGCGCGATGTTGAGGCGCAGCCCGTCGTTGTGGCATGTGCGCTCCATCGCGCGCTTTACCGCCTCGCGCTGCTTTTCCGGGAGCGCGTCCACATCGCCGAGTATGCGTATGACCGCGCCCTTCGCGTCCAGTTCGTCGATCTCGGAGCGGAAGTAGCGCAAGATCAGCTCCATCAGCGTGCCCACCTCGTCCTTGGGCCGCGCCCAGTTCTCGGTGGAAAAGGCGTAGATGGACAGTGCGAAGATGCCCCAGTCGTCGCACGCCTGTATGATGTCGCGCAGCGCCTCTGTCCCGGCGGCGTGCCCCGCCGAGCGCGGCAGCCCCCGCTCCTGCGCCCAGCGGCCGTTGCCGTCCATGATGATGGCCACATGTCGGGGCAGCTTTTCCGGCAGCGCAAGGCGCGCCCCGTCGTCCCGGGGCGCGGCGCATGCCTGCGTTTGCCGTTTTCGCAAAAGCCCTGTCAGCTTTCTGAGCATCAGATGGACATGATCTCCTTTTCCTTGTCCGCGCCCACCTTGTCAAGCGTCTTGATGTGGGCGTCGGTGACCTTCTGCATCTCCGTCTCGGCAAGCTTCATATCGTCCTCGGTGATGGTCGAGTCCTTCTTCATCTTCTTGAGCTGGTCCATGGTATCGCGGCGGCAGTTGCGGATGGCGACCTTGCCCTCCTCGATCTGCTTTTTGACCTGCTTGCACAGCTCCTTGCGCCGCTCCTCGTTCAGCTCCGGCACCACCAGGCGGATGACCTTTCCGTCGTTGGAGGGGTTGATGCCCAGATCGGACTTCTGAATGGCCTTTTCGATCTCGGCGATCATCTTCGGCTCCCACGGCGCGATGACCAGCATGCGCGGCTCCGGCGAGGAGATGTTGCCCACCTGATTGAGCTGCGTGGGCGTTCCGTAGTAATCCACGGTGATCTTGTCCAGTATCTGAGGGTTGGCGCGGCCCGCGCGCAGCGTGGAGAGGTCCTTTTCGATGATGGCGATGGTCTTGTCCATCTTCTCTCCGGCGCTCTTGATGGCTTGCTTGTACATGGAATGTCCTCCTTGGCAGCGTTTCATGATCTCTTCAACTATTTTATCGTTTTTGGCTATCCCTGTCAACCGGATTTTGCGCCGCGCATCATATCCGCGCGCAGTGGAAAGGCTATGGCCGCGGGAGGTGAGCGCATGGACGGGCGATACACGCCGGATATACAGGGCATGGCGAGCGCGACGGAATGCACGGGCATCGCGCCCGCGTTCATCCCGAGGCGGCGCAACTCCGGGGGAACGCGCGCGCGGCTGAAGCGGCGCGCGGGGGCGGGACGGTAGGCGGCCTCCGCCCTCTTTTATTTTTGGTAAATTTGCGCAAACTGCCCGCGAGCGCGCTTGCTTTTCAGCGGAATATCACTATAATATGTGATAGGTCAAATGAAAAAGGAGTGTGTCACCATGGCGATCGTAACCACTACCGAGATGTTTAAGAAGGCCTATGAAGGCGGCTACGCCATTGGCGCTTTCAACGTCAACAACATGGAGATCATCCAGGGCATCACCGAGGCGGCTATTGAGGAGAAGGCTCCGCTGATCCTGCAGGTCTCCTCCGGCGCGCGCAAGTACGCCAAGCACGTCTACCTGATGAAGCTGATCGAGGCGGCCATTGAGGACGCCGAGCAGAGCGCGGGCTTCGACCTGCCCATCGCCGTGCATCTGGACCATGGCGATACGTTCGAGCTGTGCAAAAGCTGCATCGACGGCGGCTTCTCCTCCGTCATGATCGACGGCAGCCATCATTCCTTTGAGGACAACATCAAGCTCACCCGCCAGGTCGTCGAGTACGCGCACGATCACGGCGTGGTGGTCGAGGGCGAGCTGGGCCGCCTGGCCGGCATCGAGGACGCGGTGAACGTGTCCGCCGAGGACGCTTCCTACACCCGCCCCGAGGAGGTCGAGGAGTTCGTTTCCCGCACGGGCGTCGATTCCCTGGCCATCGCCATCGGCACCTCGCACGGCGCCTACAAGTTCACCGCCGCGCAGTGCACCCGCAATGAGAAGGGCATCCTCGTGCCCCCGCCGCTGCGCTTCGACATCCTCGAGGAGGTCTCCAAGCGCCTGCCCGGCTTCCCGATCGTCCTGCACGGCTCTTCCTCCGTGCCGCAGGAGTTCGTGAAGATGATCAACGACAACGGCGGCAAGATGCCCGACGCCGTCGGCATCCCCGAGGAGCAGCTGCGCAAGGCCGCCAGCATGGCCGTGTGCAAGATCAACATCGACTCCGACCTGCGCCTCGCGATGACGGGCAGCATCCGTCAGTACTTCAACGAGCATCCCGATCACTTCGACCCGCGCCAGTACCTCAAGCCCGCGCGCGCGAACATCAAGAAGATCGTTCAGCACAAGCTGGTGAACGTGCTCGGCTGCAACGGCAAGGCGTAAACACTCCAAAGATCGCATTGGCGGCGGATGCAGATGGCATCCGCCGCCGCTTTTTTCAGATTCACTCCCCCACCAGCGGTATATCCCACGCCCTGAGCGCGGCGCGCAGGCGCGCGCGCCTGTGCGCATCCAGCGCGACAAGCGGCGCGCGCAGCTCCTCGCGGATGTAGCCCATCATGGCGAGCGCCGCCTTGACGGGGATGGGGTTGACCTCGCAAAACAGCGCGTCGGCGATCTCCAGCATGGAAAACTGCATCTCGCGGCTCAGCTCTATATCGCCGCGCAGGTAGCTGGCGGCCATGTCGTGCACCTGCGCGGGCAGGACGTTGGCGACCACGGAGATCACGCCGCGCGCGCCCAGCGCCATCATCGCGTAGGCCTGATCGTCGTTTCCGGCGTACAGCGCCGCGCCGGGGCACAGCGCGGCCAGCTGCGTCATGCGGCGGATGTCGCCGGAGGCCTCCTTCACGCCGCGCAGCATCGGGTGCTTGAGCAGTTCCGCGGCGGTCTGCGGCGCAAGCTCCATGCCCGTGCGCGAGGGCACGTTGTAGGCGATGATGGGAATGTCCACGCTGTCGGCGATCGCTCGGAAGTGACTGACCAGCCCCTCGTTGGACGTCTTGTTGTAGTACGGCGTGACCACGAGCAGCCCGTCCGCGCCCAGCGCCTGCGCCTGCTCGGCGTGGCGCATGGCGGCGCGCGTGTCGTTCGAGCCCGCGCCGACCAGCAGCGGCACGCGGCCCGCAACTGTCGAGACGGCGCACTCGATCAGCGCCGCGCGCTCGCTCTGGCTCACCGTGCACGGCTCGCCCGTGGTGCCCAGCACGATGATGGCGTCGGTCAGCATCTCGATCTGCCATTCGATGAGCCGCTCGAGCGCGTGAAGGTCCAGCTTTCCCCCGGAAAACGGCGTGACCAGCGCCACGCCGCTGCCGTAAAACAGCGCGTTCCGCATAAAAAAACCTCCCCTCCCGCAACCATCTTATGGCCGGGGATGGGAAGGGATGCGCGCGGCGGTTCAGCCGATGTCCACGCCGGGGAAGCGCATGCGCACGCTCGTCTGGCAAAAGCCCGCGGATTCGAGCGTGCGAAGCAGCATCGGTATGCGCGCGCGCGCGTCGGCGATCACCACGCTCACGCCCGCGTCCTCGAAGTACTCGCCCGCCAGCCGCAGGAGGTGACGCGCCACGCCCATATTGCGCCAGCGCCGCGATGTGTGCACATAGCCCACGCGACCCACGCCGCCGTCCTCGCGCCAGCAGGTCACCTCGCCCGCCAGCCCCGTGGGCGCAACGCACAGTATGCGGCG
>DXVG01000210.1 GCA_019409045.1 Clostridiales bacterium
AAGGCCGTGTCCAAGGCCGTGCGCCGCGCGCGCGCCGGGCTCAAGGATCCCAACCGGCCCATCGGCTCGTTCATCTTCCTCGGCCCCACGTGCGTGGGCAAGACGGAACTGTGCAAGGCGCTGGGCGAGGCGCTCTTTGGCGACGAAGACAGCCTCATCCGCATCGACATGTCCGAGTACATGGAGAAGCACTCCGTCTCGCGCATGATCGGCTCGCCGCCGGGCTACGTCGGCCACGAGGAGGGCGGCCAGCTCACCGAAAAGGTGCGCCGCAAGCCCTACGCGGTGATCCTCTTTGACGAGGTGGAAAAGGCGCATCCGGACGTGTTCAATGTGCTTTTGCAGATCCTCGAGGACGGCAGGCTCACCGACGGCCAGGGCCGCGTGGTGGACTTTAAGAACACCGTGATCGTCATGACCAGCAACGCGGGCGCGCATACCATCAAAAAGCAGCGGTCCATGGGCTTTGGCAGCAGCGCGGACGGCGAAAAGAGCTACGAGGCCATGCGCGAGAACATCATGGACGAGGTAAAGCGCATCTTCCGCCCCGAGTTTTTGAACCGCGTGGACGAGATCATCGTATTCCACGCCCTTGAGCAGGACGAGATCGACCGCATCGCCGCGCTGATGCTCGAAAACGTGAAAAAGCGCCTGCTCGAGCGCAACATCGAGCTGGAGGCGGACGATTCCGCGCTCAAGCTCCTCAGCGCCGCGGGCTACGACCTGCAATACGGCGCGCGGCCGCTGCGGCGCGCCATACAGCGCATGGTCGAGGACGCGCTCAGCGAGGAGATACTCAACGGGAACATCCGCCTGGGCGACCGCGTGCGCATGACCGCCAGCAACGGCGCGCTGGTGTTCGAGCCCGTCGGGCGCGAGCAGGAGCCCGCCGCCGCCGCGCGTCAGAACAGCGACTGAATCGCGTCCGCCTCCGCGGGAGGAGGCGCAGTCTCCTGTGGGGACAGCAGCTCCCCGACCTGCCCGAGCAATCCGCCGGGCGCATAGCTTACGCGCAAACTCTCCGCCCCCGTCACCAGCTCGCCCTCCTCGTAGAGCAGCGTGTGGCGGGGGATTATGCTGTATTCGTGTGGGCGGTCGAGCGCAGCCTCCTCGTCGGTGAATTCCACGACCGCGCCCGCCTCGCCGCGCAGCACGGCCACCTCCTCGGCGCGCTCGTCGGTTCGCCGGATGAGCATGTACTCGGCGTTCTCGTCGCGCGTGGTGAAGCGCAGAACGGGCGTCTCCCCGTCGGAGCTGACGATCTCAAGGTCGGTCACCGGCGCGGGCGCGTCCCACTTGTCCGTCACGGCCTGCGGCTCGCGCCCCGCGTAGAACAGCTCCGTCCGCGCCCATGCGCCGGGCGTGTTCTCCGAGGCGAGCGCCACGGCCTTGTCCTGCGACAGCGCCAGCTCGTCGATCACCACGCGGCGCAGTCCATCCGGCATGTCAAACTCGCTCGCGCGCCAGGAGGCATCCACATCGTTTAGAAACGCGGCGCACAGCTTCGCCGGATAGCTGCTTCCGCCTGCCCAGTCGGGCAGCGCGTGCTCGCTGTCCGGCTCATCAAAGCCCATCCACACGGCCACCGCGAGCTTCGGCGTATAGGCCACGGTCCACGCATCGCGGTTGCCGCCCTCCATGTCCACGGTGCCTGTCTTGCCCGCCACGCTGGCGTTAACCTCGCTCAGCGCGCTGGCGCTTCCCTCCTCGGCGGCCGTCTGAAGCATGTCCGTCACGATGCGCGCCGTCTCCGGGGACACGGCGCGCTCGCCCGTGCCCGACGCCTCGTACAGAACCGTTCCGTCCGCGTCCACGATCCTGCGCACCGCGTGCGCCTCCACGCGAGTCCCCCCGTTTGCCAGCGCGCAGTAGGCCGCGCACAGCTCGGCGGGGGAGACGCCGTCGGTCATCGAGCCGAGCGAGAGCGCGAGGTTCTGATCGCTCTGCGAAAGCGGTATGCCAAAGCGCAGAAGCTGCGCGCGCACGGCCGAGACGCCGATCTTCTCGGTCAGGTCCACCGTCGCCACGTTCAGGGAGCGCGACAGCGCCTCGCGCAGCGTCACATCGCCGTAGTAATTCCCGCCTGCGTTGCCCGGCTCGTATCCGCCGGAGAACACGCGCCGCTCGTCGCTGACAAAGCTGGTGGGGATATAGCCGTAGCCCTCCACGGCCGCGGCGTAGGAGGAGATGGGCTTGATGGCGCTTCCCGGCTGGCGGCGCATCTGCGTCGCGCGGTCCAGCCCGAGCTGCACCTCGTACTCGCGCCCGCCCACGAGCGCGACGATCTCGCCGCTCTCCACGTCGGTCGCCACCAGCGCCGCCTGCGCGGGCGTGCCGTCGGACACCGGGTCGGGGAAGTTCGCGCCGTTTTCAAACAGCGCCTCGGCGGCCGCCTGCGCGCCCGTGTCCAGCGCGGTATAGATGCCGTAGCCGCCGGTGAGCACCTCATCGCGGGAGATGCCGAGTATCTGCTGCACTTCAGACGCCGCGCGGTCGATGTACCAGCCAAATTGCGCGTCCTGCTCGGCTAGGTCGAGGTTGAGTTCCTCCGCGCGCGCCGCGTCCGCCTGCTCAGCGGTGATAAAGCCGCACGCCTCCATCTCGTCCAGCACCAAATTGCGCCGCCTGAGCGCGTTCTCCGGCTCGATGTGCGGCGCGTAGTTGCTGGGCGACTTGATGACGCCCGCAAGCAGCGCGCCCTCGGCGAGCGTCAGTTCATCCGCGCTCTTTTGAAAGTAGGTATTCGCCGCGGCCTCGATGCCATACGCCCCGCGCCCAAAGTATACCACGTTCAGATAGCGCTCCAGTATGTCGTCCTTGCCCATCCTGCGCTCCAGCCGCATGGCGAGCACGGCCTCTTGCGCCTTGCGGGAGAGCGTCTTTTCGCCGCTCAGGTGCGTCAGCTTGATCAGCTGCTGGGTGATGGTGGAGCCGCCCTGCTCGAGGCTCATGGTGCGTATGTCGTGCCACAGCGCGCCGAACAGCCGCACAAAGTCCACGCCGCCGTGCTCGTAGAAGCGTTGATCCTCCGCGGCGATGAACGCCTGCCGCACATGCTCGGGAACGTCCGAAAGCGCCGCGTAGACGCGGTTTTCCGCGCCGTAGAGGCTGCCCACGCGCTCGCCCTCGGCGTCGTAGACGATGCTCGTCCTGTCCAGCCCCGTCAGTCGCTCCATGTCCAGCCCGCGCCAGTTCCAAGGCTCCAGCAGGATCACCACGGCCACGATCAGCGCCGCGGCCGCGCCCAACAGCGCCCATAACACCCATTTTCGCTTCAAGTCACATACCTCCCGACGGCCGCGCTGGCATGCGCCGCGCTTGTAGCATTTCCCAAAGTCGGGCGAAATAGCCGCTTTTGCCGAAAGTTGTTCGTGGACGCGCGCGGCGGTGTTGCGTTACAATATACTCAGCGCAGCATATAGAGGTGATCTGCTTGAAACGAATCTGGGATGCGATTTTCTTTGGCTCGACTTGGCTGATGCTCACGGGGCTGGCGCTCTCGCTGCTCGCGGGCGGCGGCGCGGGCGCGGTGGATCTGGCCTCGCGCATCTGCCTTGCGTGCGCGGTCGCCCTGTTCATCGCCTCGGTGCTGCTCCGGCCCCGCGCGCTGCGCGCCGAGGCCGCGGGTCGCGTTTCCGGGCTTGCGACGGCTGGCGCGGAGTCGGGCTGCCGCTTTTGCGACGTGGCCGCGAACGAGGAGGCGAAGGCGAGCCTCGAGGGCCTTGCGGACTACCTGCGCGACCCGCACAAGTACGCGCGCTACGGGGCGCGCATGCCGCGCGGCGTGCTGCTCTACGGCCCGCCGGGCACCGGCAAAACGCTGCTGGCCCGCGCGCTGGCGGGCGAGGCGGG
>DXVG01000211.1 GCA_019409045.1 Clostridiales bacterium
GCGGCGTAGGCCTCGGGGCGGTCGTCATTGGTCACGGGGATCATCCTCGCGCCCGCGGAGAGGTTGAGCACAGACATCTGCCGGTTTTGCAGTATGTTCTCCACCTCCTGGCTCAGCGGCTTTTCGATCAGCTCGCGCTTCGCGCCGCCGGTGGCGGAGACCACCGCGTCGCGGTCGCAGATGCAGGTGATGTGCCCGAGCGTGCGGTAGAGCGAGTCGGTGTAGTCCTTGGCGATGTTTGCGATCTCGCCGATGGGCGAATACTTTTTGAGCACGACCTCCCCGTCGTGGTCGGTGAAAATCTCCAGCGGGTCTCCCTCGCGGATGCGAAGCGTGCGACGGATCTCCTTGGGGATCACGACGCGCCCGAGCTCGTCGATCCTGCGCACGATGCCGGTGGCTCTCATTGCGATCATCCTTCCGAAGTTTGGTGGTTGGCAAAATTCTTAAATCCACGGTTATTATGAGGCGCGGCGCGGGAATTATGCGCGCTTTGCGCGCGACGGCGCGCCTGTCAATTCCAGCCAGTTGCGCTTTTGGCATCGTTTTGCTATACTGGAAAAAACGACGGACGGAGGCATCGCGCATGAAGCTGATGATCTTAAACGGCCCCAACCTGAACATGACGGGCGTGCGGGAAGTGGGCGTCTACGGGCGGACGGGATACGAGGAGATGATGGCGCAACTCGAGCGCGCCGCCCAGAGCCGCGGCCACATGCTCACCTGCCTGCAGAGCAACCACGAGGGCGAGCTGATCGACGCGATACACCGCGCGTATTTCGACAACTACGACGGCATCATCATCAATCCCGGCGCGTTTACGCACTACTCCTATGCGCTGCACGACGCGCTCGCCTCCGTGCCCATCCCGGCGGTGGAGGTGCACCTGAGCAACATTCACGCCCGCGAGGCGTTTCGCCACCAGTCCGTGACCGCCTCCGCGTGCATCGGCCAGATCGCAGGCTTCGGCGCGACCGGATACATACTTGCCATGGACGCGCTGAATGCATCAAAACCCGTCAAAAAAGATTGATACAATGATGAAAATGCAGGATTAAGCATTGACATAACCGAAATTTATCATTTTTCAGCGCAAAAAAGGCTGTACTTTGGAATATTTGCAGTATATAATAATTCTATCCTGCAAATTCAAGGGGGCCTGATTCATGTCTTACGCAAACGAAGTTCTCACCCACCTGGTAGATCGCAATCCGGGCGAGCCTGAATTTCATCAGGCGGCAAGCGAGGTGCTTACCTCTCTCGCGCCCGTCGTCGATAGCGACCCCGTATATCGCCGCAACGCCATCCTCGAGCGCATGGTCGAGCCCGACCGCGTGATCCTCTTCCGCGTGCCGTGGATGGACGACGAGGGACACATCCGCGTCAACAAGGGCTACCGCGTGCAGTTCAACGACGCCATCGGCCCCTACAAGGGCGGACTGCGCTTCCATCCCACGGTGAACCTGGGCATCCTCAAGTTCCTGGGGTTTGAGCAGGTGTTCAAAAACTCGCTGACCGGCCTTCCCATCGGCGGCGGCAAGGGCGGCTCGGATTTCGACCCCAAGGGCAAGTCCGACAAGGAAGTGATGAGCTTCTGCCAGAGCTTCATGACAGAGCTGTACCGCTACATCGGCAAGGACATGGACGTGCCCGCCGGAGACATCGGCGTGGGCGCCCGCGAGGTGGGCTACCTCTTCGGCCAGTACAAGCGCATCACCCGCCTGTATGAGGGCTTTATCACCGGCAAGGGGCTCAGCTACGGCGGCTCGCTCGCGCGCAAGGAGGCCACCGGCTACGGCTTGGTATACCTGATGGAGGAGATGCTCAAGACCAAGGGCGAGAGCCTCGCGGGCAAGCGGGTGCTTGTGTCCGGCTCCGGAAACGTGGCCATCTACGCCAACGAGAAGGCGACGCAGCTGGGCGCGAAGGTGGTCGCCATGTGCGACTCCACGGGCTGGATCTACGACCCCGACGGCGTGGACCTCAAGACCGTCAAGCGCCTCAAGGAAGTCGAGCGCAAGCGCATCAAGGAGTACCTGAGCGAGCATCCCAAGGCCGAGTATCACGAGGACGGCTCCATCTGGGATGTGCCCTGCGACGTGGCGCTGCCCTGCGCGACGCAGAACGAGCTGGACCTCGCGCACGCGCAGACGCTGATCAAAAACGGTGTCATCGCCGTGGGCGAGGGCGCGAACATGCCCACGACGCTGGAGGCGACGCAGCTTTTCCAGAACAGCGGCGTGCTCTTCGCGCCCGGCAAGGCGGCCAACGCGGGCGGCGTCGCCACCTCCGCTCTGGAGATGTCCCAGAACAGCATGCGCCTGAGCTGGACGTTCGAGGAAGTGGACCGCAAGCTGCGGGACATCATGGTCAACATCTTCCGCAACACCGCGCAGACGGCCGAGAAGTACGGCCACGCGGGCGACTACGTCATGGGCGCAAACATCGCCGGCTTCATGAAGGTCGCCGACGCGATGCTCGCGCACGGCATGGTCTGATTCACAACACGCGCAATGCGCCGCGCCGGTTGATTTCCGGCGCGGCGCATTTTTTCCTTCCTTGGGTTATTCGGCGGCGCAGGCGCGCGCGAGCAGCGCCGCGCCATAGAGCCCCGCGTCGTCGCCGAGGGAGGCGACGCGCAGATCGAGCGCCTCGGGGTGGATTGCGTACCTGCGCGCGGCATCGCGCACGCTTTCGACATACCACGGGTTGTTCAGCGCCAGCGAGCCGCCCAGCACAAAGACGTGCGGGTCGACCACGCAGCCGATGTTGCCGATGAGCTTGCCCATGTTGTCCGCGCAGCGGTCGAGTATGCGCCGCGCGGTGGGCTCCCCCTTCGCGCAGCGGTCAAACAGCTCCGCCACGCCGACGGCGCAGCCGTAGGCCTCGCGCGCGATGCGCTCCAGCGCGTGTCCGCCGCACTGCTCGTTCGCGGCCCCCGGATTGACGCCGCGATGACAGTACGGGTCCTCGTTGACGATGAGGTTGTAGATCTCCCCGCCCGCGGAGTGCGCGCCGTTGAGCACCTTGCCCTCCAGCACGAACGCGCCGCCGATGCCCGTGGAGGCGGTGATGTAAAACACGCTGGGCGCGCCCCGACCGGCGCCAAGTGTCGCCTCCGCCCAACCGGCGAGGTTCGCGTCGTTGTTGAGCGCGGCGGGCGCGCCGATGCGCTCGCGCACATGGCGGGCGACCGGAAAATCGTCCCAGCCGACCAGGTTGGGCGGGTTGAGAATGACCCCCGCGGGGATGTCCACGGGGCCGGGCGCGCCGACGCCCGCACCCGCGAACGCGCCCGGCGCGGCGAAGCCGTCGAGCAGGCGGCGCAGGTTCTCCTCCGCCCGCAGCGCGGGGTCGTTGGGTATCTTTCGACAGCAGAGCAGCTTCAGATCGTCGTCAAACACCGCAGCGCGAAGCTGCGTGCCGCCGATGTCCACGGCAAGATAGCGCATGTGCGTCCTCCCCTCCCATGCCGCCCCTATGCCTCCCAGAAGGCTCCCGGCGCGCCGTTTTCGCGCGCGACGGCCGCCATGGCGTCCATCTGCTCCGCCGAGAGCGGCGCAAGCTCGTCGCCGGGCAGATAGCGCATGCCCAGCATGGGATACTTCGCCGGGGCGAGCGGATTGTAATTGAGAAGCTCATAGGATGCGTCCGCGCGGCAGCCGCCCAGGAAGCGCGCGATGCCCGCCACGTTCTCCGCAAGCGCCGTCGCGCCCGGGATCATCGGCGTGCGCACGGTCACGCGCGCGTCCGTGGCGAGCAGGCGGCGCAGGTTTTCGAGTATGCGCGCGTTGGAAACGCCCGTCAGGCGGCGGTGCTGCGCGTCCTGTATGTGCTTGAG
>DXVG01000212.1 GCA_019409045.1 Clostridiales bacterium
CCTGACCAGCGCGTATTCGATGATGGCGCGCCGCCCGGTGGCCTCCACATACGCACGGGTGGCGTCGAGCACCTCCTCGATGGGGTAGGCGTTGGCCACGGGCATCAGGCGGCGGCGCACATCGTCGTTGGGGGCGTGCAGCGAGATCGACAGCGTCGCCGCCAGCCCCTCCCGCGCGAACGCGCGCATCTGCGGCACCAGCCCGCAGGTGGACAGCGATATGTTGCGCAGCGATATGTTCATGCGCTCCGGCGCGTTGACCAGGCGCAGAAACTTCATCGTGTTTTCGTAGTTGTCCAGCGGCTCGCCGCTTCCCATGAGCACGATGTTGTGCACGCGGCTGCCCTCCGCCCTGAGCATGCGGTCCACCGCCGCGACCTGGCCGAGCATCTCGCCGGGGGTGAGGTCGCGCACGCGGCCGTCGAGCGTGGAGGCGCAGAAACGGCAGCCCATGCGGCAGCCCACCTGCGTGGACAGGCACAGCGTGTCGCCGTGGTGATAGCGCATCACCACGCCCTCGATGAGGTTGCCGTCCTCCAGCTCGTAGAGCAGCTTGCGCGTGTCGTCGATCTGCGAGCGGAAGCACTCGCGCACGCGCACGGGGTTGGCGACCGCCACTTCGGCCAGCCGCGCGCGCAGCGAGGCGGGCAGGTCGGTCATCTCCGAGATGTCCGCGCCGCGCGCGAGCCACTGGCCCACCTGCTTTGCGCGGAACGCGGCGGCGTCCAGCGGGCGCAGAAACGCGGCCAGCTCCTGCTGGGTCAGCGACAAAAGCGCGACGCGCTCCACGCTACACGCCCCTTCTGCGCATGCGCGCGATGAAGAAGCCCTCCACGCCGTCGCGGTGGCTGAGAAGCTGGGCCATGCCGTCCTGCGCGCGGCAGCGCAGTGACTCGGGAAGGTAGCCCGCATCCGTCTCCGGCTCGAACTCGGGGTGCTTTTCCAGAAAGGCGAGCACCTGCCGCCGGTTCTCCTCGGGGAGTATCGTGCAGGTGGAGTACACGAGCAGCCCGCCCACGCGCACAAAGCGCGCGCAGTTTTCCAGAAGCTCCGCCTGCAGGGGGAGGAGCGAGGCGATCTGCTCGTCGGTGACGTTGTACTTGATGTCCGGCTTGTCGGCGATGACGCCCAGCCCCGAGCAGGGCGCGTCCACCAGCACCGCGTCCATCAGGAGCTCGAAGTCCTCATACGGCCTGCGCGCGTCGCGCACCGCGGGGCGCAGGCAGTCCAGCCCCAGCCGCCTCTTCGCCGCGCGGATGAGCTCCACGCGGTGTTCGTGCACGTCCCAGGCGTAGACGCGGCCCACGTCGCCCATTTTCTCGGCGATGAGGGCGCTCTTGCCGCCGGGCGCGGCGCAGGCGTCGAGCACGTTCATGCCCGGCCTTGCCTCCACGGCCAGCGCGGCGAGCATGGAGCTTTCGCCCTGTATGCTGAAATAGCCGTTGCGGAAGCCGTCCAGCCGCGCGAGGTTGCCCGCCGCCGGGCAGCGATACGCGCCGGGCACGGCGCCTCGCTCCCAGATGACGTCGTGCTTGTTCAGGTACGCCTCGAACGCCGCCGCGTCGGTCTTGAGGGCGTTAAAGCGTATGGTCTGGCTCGGGCGCGGCCGGTCGGCCATGATGGCTTCGGCCTCCTGCGCGCCGTAGGCCTCGCAGAGCCTGCGCGCGACGCAGGGCGCGAAGCTGTAGCGCACGGCCGGGTCCTCGATGTCGGGCAGCTCGCCCGCGTCCCGCGCGCGGATGAGGCTGCGCAGCACGCCGTTGACCAGCCCGGCAAGCCCGTCGCGGCCGGAGGCGCGCGTCTGCTTGACCGCCTCGTCCACCGCGGCGTGGTCGGGGATCCTGTCCATCAGGAGAAGCTGCGCCGCGGCGATGTGGAGTATATCCTCCACCGTCGGCTCCGGGCGCTCCGCCCAGAACTGCGAAAGCCGCGCGTCCAGAAGCAGGCGGTTCTCCACCGCGGCGAAGAACAGCCCCGCGGCGAGGCGCTTGTCCTCCGCCGAGAGGGAGGAGGTGTTCAGGTGCCTGTCCAGCGCCGCCGAAACATAGGAGCCGGAGCGCACCACGTCCGAAAGCGCGCGGCGCGCCACCTCGCGCGCGCTCAGGCGCGGCTCGCGCGCCCTCGCGCTCTCGCGGCCGCGGTGGGAATACCTCACGGCGCGCCCTGGTTGACTGCGTTTGTCCATTTACATTCCCTCGCCGAATTTCGTTCCCGGTTCGATCTTCTTGCCCGCCAGATAGGCGCGCGCGGTCATGCGCTTGCCGCCGGGGGCCTGCATCTCCAAAATCTCCAGCGCGCCCTCGCCGCAGGCCACGATCAGCCCCTCCTTCGCGGAGGCGACCAGCACCGTGCCCGGCTCGCCCTCGCCCTGCGCGGGGCGGGCGAGATAGACCTTCAAAACGCCTCCGGCATAGCCGGTACAGGCGCAGGGCCACGGGTTGAGGCCGCGCGCCTGACAGGCGATCTGCGCGGCGCTCCTCGTCCAGTCGATCCTGCCCATCTCCTTTTTGAGCATCGGCTGGCGGCTGGCGAGGCGCTCATCCTGCTTTGTGGGCGTGATCTCGCCTGCGATGTAACCCGCGAGCGTCTCGATGAGCAGCTCCGCGCCCATCTGGGCAAGGCGCTCGGTCAGCTCCCCGGCGGTCTCCATTTCGCCGATGTCGGTCTCGCGGCGCAGGAGCATGTCGCCCGTGTCCACGCCCGCGTCGGTGAGCATGGTGGTAACGCCCGTCTTTGTCTCGCCGTTTATGATGCACCAGTTGATCGGCGCCGCGCCGCGATAGGCGGGCAGCAGCGAGGCGTGGACGTTGACGGTGCCAAGCCTTGGAACGTCCAGCAGCGCCTGCGAGAGTATCTGCCCGAAGGCGGCGGTGACCACCAGGTCCGGCGCGAGGCCGCGCAGGCAGGCGAGCCCCTCCTCGCTGCGCAGGCGTTCAAACTGATAGACGGGCACGCCCCGGCGCAGCGCCGCCTCCTTGACCGGGCAGGCGGCGAGCTTGTGGCCGCGGCCCACGGGGCGGTCGGGCTGTGTGAACGCGCCCACGACATCGTAGCCCGCGTCCAGCAGCGCCTCCAGAGACGGCACGGCAAACTGCGGCGTGCCCATAAAGACGATGCGCATCACTCGCCCTCCTCGCGGTCGGTGACGTCCTCGATCATCTTGTCCACATAGAGCACGCCGTCCAGATGGTCCAGCTCGTGGCACAGCGCCATGGCCAGAAAGCCCTCGCCCTCTATCTCCACGGGCACGCCCCTGCGGTCGAAGCCGCGCACGGTGACGCGCTCCGGCCGCTTGACGGTGCCGCGCCGTCCGGGAACGGACAGGCAGCCCTCGGCGTTGATCATTTCGCCCTCGGCGGAGGCGATCTCCGGGTTGACCAGCTCGATCAGCCCCTCGCCCACGTCGATGACCACGCAGCGCCGGAGCACGCCCACCTGCACCGCCGCCAGCCCCGCGCCGTCGGCCTCGTACATGGTGTCGGCCATGTCGTCCAGCAGCATCCACAGCCTTCGGTCGAACTTGTCCACCTGCCGGGACCGCTTGCGCAGCATATCGTCCTTGCCAAATTCGAGAATTTTGCGCGTCGCCATATTGCATCTCCCTATATAATACCTATAATAAACTCGTCGGATTGACCTCAAGCTCCGCGCGCGCGCCCGTCTCCTCGTCTGCCAGAAGCTGCATGTAGGCGGTGATCGAGCGCGTATCGGCCTTGAAATACATTTTCAGAAACACCTGATGGCGGTACTCGCCCCGAAGCCGCCCGACCGGGCATTCCAGGGCGCGCATCTGCACGATGTCGGGGCGGTGGCCGCCCCGGTCGAGAAA
>DXVG01000213.1 GCA_019409045.1 Clostridiales bacterium
GTGGAAAGACCGCGTGATCTACTTCGGCCCCATGGGCTGCCGCACGGGGTTTTACCTGCTGCTTGGCGGCGCGCCGACGTGCGAGCAGGTTTTCCCGCTCGTGCGCGACATGCTGACGTTCATCGCGGAGTTCGAGGGCGACATCCCCGGCGCGTCCCCGCGCGACTGCGGCAACTGGTCGGACATGGACCTTCCCGCCGCCCGCGAGCGCGCCCGCCGCTATCGGGACGATGTGTTCCTCGCCCCGGACCCCGCGCGCATGCGCTATCCGGAATGAGCATTTAACTTGACAGGCGCCGCGCGCGGTGCTATGATGATTGCGATATTCGGGGAGCTTGCTTTGGAGCAGGCTGAGAGGAAGCTCGTCAGCTTCGACCCGCAATACCTGATTTGGATAATGCCAACGCAGGGAAAATAGCGATGTTGCGTGTTTTCGGCGCGTCTGTGGCATTGTCCGCGGGCGCGCCGTTTGCGTCCGATCCGAGCCCGGAAGGAGGGAACGCGCATGCGCGGCAAAAACTGGCAAAGGCCGATGCCATACCTGGTGGTCGCGGCGCTGCTCGCGCTGTGGGAGGCGTGCGTGCGCGCCTTCGACGTGCCGCTGTATGTGCTGCCGGGGCCGGTGGACGTGCTCATCGCGCTGGTCGAAAACGCCGCCACGCTCGCCGCGCACGCGCTGGTCACCGCCTCGGAGGCCGCGCTGGGCATGCTCATCGCGCTGGCGCTGGGGCTTTTGCTGGGCGTGGTGATGGACGCGTTCCCCATGGTGCGCCGCTGCCTGTACCCCATCCTCGTGGTCACGCAGACCGTGCCGATGATCGTGCTGGCACCCATACTCATCATCTACCTGGGCTTTGGCATGGTGCCGAAGATACTCACGGTGGTTCTCATGTGCTTTTTCCCGGTGGCGGTCAACTTTGCCGACGGCATGGCGCAGGTGGACGAGGGCTATGTGAACCTCGTGCGCTCCTACGGCGCCACCCGCGCGCAGGTGTACGCGCTGGTGAAGCTGCCCGCGGCGCTGCCGCCGCTGTTTTCCGGGCTGCGCGTGGCGGCCACCTACTCCATCAGCGGCGCGGTGGTGGGCGAGTGGATCGGCTCGCAGAGCGGGCTGGGCTACTACCTTTTGCGCGTCAAGGAGAGCTTCATGCTCGACCGCGTGTTTGCCTGCGTGCTGGTCATCATCATACTGAGTCTGCTCATGAACGGCATCGTCCGTTTGTGTCAGCATATATTCCTGCCGTTTCTGCGCAGGGCGAAAGGGTGAATGTACCATGAAAAAACTGCTCGTGTGCCTGCTTGCAATGCTGCTCGCCGCGTCCTGTGTGGCGCTGGGCGAGACGCAGCTCGAGGACGTGACCGTCATCCTCGACTATGTGCCCAACACCAACCACACCGGCATGTATGTGGCGCTGTACAAGGGCTGGTACGAGGAAGAGGGCCTGAACGTGGAGATCATCGAGCCCACCGAGGGCGCCACCGCCACGCTCATCGCCGTGGGCAAGGGCGATTTCGGCATCAGCTATCAGGAGGAGGTCACCATGGCGCTCACCAGCGAGGACCCGCTGCCCATCCGCGCCGTGGCCGCCGTCATACAGCACAACACCTCCGGCTTTGCCACCTGGGTGGGCAAGGACATCACCTCCCCCGCGGACTTTGCAAACAAGACCTACTCCTGCTGGGGCGGCCCCGGCGAGGCGGCCGTGATCAACGCGGTGATGACCGAGGCCGGCGCGGACTTTGACACGCTCAACATCGTCATCTCCGACGGCAGCGGCTTCTCCGCGCTGGAGGGCGACGTGGACATCATGTGGTTCTACGAGGCCTGGGACAACATAAAGTGCGAGCTTGCGGGCTTTGAGATCAACTACATGCCCGTGCGCGACCTCGACGAGCGCCTGGACTACTACACGCCGCTGCTCATCACCAGCAACGACGTGATTGAGAACAACCCCGAAATGGTGCGCAAGTTCCTCGCCGCCACCTCCCGCGGCTACGCCTACGCCGTCGAGAACCCCGACGAGTGCGCGGAGATACTCGGCTCCTATGTGCCGGATTACGACATGGAGCTTCTCTACCGCTCGCAGAACTACCTCGCCGACAAGTACATGGAGGGCGTAGACCGCTGGGGCGAGATGAGCGACGAGGTCTGGGACCGCTACACAGAGTTCCTCGTCGACTATGAGGTCATCGCCGAGCCCATCGCCGCGTCCGACTGCTACACCAACGAATTTCTGCCGGAGGCCTGATCGCCCATGAAACTGGAGGTACGCGGCCTGTCGTTTGCCTATGGGCCGAAGAAGGTGCTCGACGAACTGTCCTTTTGCGTGGAGGCGGGCGAGTTCGTCAGCATCCTCGGCCCCTCGGGCTGCGGAAAATCCACGGTGCTGAACCTGCTGGCGGGGCTTTTGCGCCCCGCCGCGGGCGATGTGCTGGTGGACGGCGCGCGCGTGGAAGGCGCGGGCGACGGCCGCTTTGCCTACATGCCGCAGGACGACCTGCTCTTTCCATGGAAGACCATCCTCCAAAACGTCTGCCTCTATGGAAAGATTCACGGCGCGCAGAAGGCCGCGCGCGAGCAGGCGCTTGCGCACATGGCCGCCTTCGGCCTGGCGGGCTATGAGAACGCCTACCCCGGCGACCTGTCCGGCGGCATGCGCCAGCGCGCGGCGTTTCTGCGCACGGCGCTGTGCCGCGCGGAGATACTGTTGCTGGACGAGCCGTTCGGCGCGCTGGACGTGATCTCGCGCGGGGACATGCAGGACTGGCTGCTCTCTATGCGCGCGCAGCTGGGCCGCACGGCTCTGCTGGTCACCCACGACATCGACGAGGCGCTCTACCTCTCCGACCGCATACTCGTCCTGCGCGGCAGCCCCGCGCGCATCGTGCGCGAGGTAGACGTGCGCAGGCCGGGCAAGACGCGCGAATGGCTCTACGGCCAGGGCGCGCTCAAGGGGGAGATCCACCGCTGCATAAAGTCCGAACAGGCGGATGAGTGGTAGAAAATCCCTGAAAACGCGAAAAACATGCAGAATTTAGAAACTACATCCCAAATTTCGCACATATTCGACGCGCACGCCCACATGGGGAGCGAGGCGGAGCAGGCGTCGCGCCGCGCGCAGCGCGTACATACCGCGCTGTGCGGGACCGACCCGGAAAGCGCCCGCGCCGTGGAGGCGCTGTGCGAGGGGGAGCCGCTGTTTACCGCCCACTACGGCCTGCACCCGTGGAAGTGTACGCGCTTCTCCGTGCGGCAGATGGAGCCGTGGCTTGCGAAGTGCCGCGTCATCGGCGAGATCGGCATGGACGCCGTGTGGTGCGACGCGCCCGCCGCCGACCAGCGCGCCGCCTTCATCCGTCAGCTCGACATCGCCCGCGAGATGGGCAAGCGCGTGCTTCTGCACACCAAGGGCTGCGAGGCGGAGATCGCCCGCCTCATGGCTGCGCGGGGCGTCCCCTGCGTGGTCCACTGGTACTCCTGCCCCGAGCATCTGGACAGATACCTCGATCTGGACAGCTACTTCACCGTCGGCCCCGGCCTGTTTTCCGACCCCGCCGTGCGCGAGGTCGCCCGCCGCGCGCCGAGGGGGCGGCTGCTTGTAGAGACCGACGGCCTGAGCGCGGCGGAATGGGCGCTGGGCCGCGCCGTGCCGCCGGGGGAAGTGCGCGCGCTTCTGGAGGCCATGCTGCGCGAGGCCGCGGCCCTGCGCGGCGCGACGCCGCAGGCGCTCGGCCGGGAGGCCTGGGAGGCCG
>DXVG01000214.1 GCA_019409045.1 Clostridiales bacterium
CGCTTGTTTTCTTTCGGAAGTGATTTTTGCGTTTGGGGGCTTTGTCAACGCTCTGGCGTGCCGGATCTGCCGGCGCGTCATTCGTCGCTCTTTTCGGATTTTCTGGAGAGCAGGCTCCCGGAGAGCACGCTGCAAATCTGGCGCGAGAGCTTTTCCACGTCCACCGATTCCGCCTCCGTGCACTTGAACATCAGCCCGGCGATGCCGAACGACCACAGGTCCAGCGCGACCTCCATATCGGAGAAGTTTGCGATGGGCGCGTCCCCCGCCTTGCCGCGGATCATCGCCTGAAGGTAGGTTCGGACCGCCTGCACGAACAGCCGCTCGATCTGCTCCCGCCGCTGGGACGAGAGCATCTTGCGAATCAGCGCGCGGTTCTCCACCGCCGAGGAGATCAGTATGCCAGCCGCCTCCTCCGGCGTCTCCGCCGCGAGGCTGCGCGCGACCATCGACTGGTTCGCCTGCTCGACCGACCACTCGATGACCTCCATCATGTCCTGAAAGTGATAATAGAACGTCTGCCGGGAGATGCCGCACGCGTCGATCAGCGCCTTGACGGTGACCTTGTCGATCCCGTTGCGCTTCACCATGGACGCAAGCGTTTCGGCGATCAATGCCTTCATATTCACGGGCATATTACATCACCCCATTCTATTATACACTACAACCGCGCCGCTTTACAAGGCGCGCTGGGAAATTTTACGCCGGGGCGCGACGCGCCTCGGCGCAAAAACAGCGGGGAAGAGCCGCTTCCCCCGCATGCCGCGCTGCCGCCGCGTCAGGCCTCCTTTTTGCAGCCCGCGCAGCGCCCGGAGCAGGCCCACAGCTCGTCCGCGACGGGCGCCCAGTTCTGCGCCGCATTTTCGCACTTGCCCGCAAGCGCCTCCACGCTCTCGGGGCTTTCCAGGTCGGTGGAGTGCGCGCCCGAGGCGTTGACCATGCCCTTGAGCGCCTCCGGGTTGTCCAGCAGCGGGCAGGGGCGCAGGTGGTTCTCATTAAACGGCTGGCCGGCGTGATACGCCTGAAACAGCGGCGATTGCAGCGCCTCCAGGATCGTCTTTTCGCGGATGTTGGAGTCCGAGTAGTGTATAAACGCGCACGGCTCGATGTCGCCGTTGGCGTTGATGTGCAGATAGCGCCGTCCGCCCGCCACGCAGCCGCCGGCGTACTCGCCGTCGTTCCAGAAGTCCATCGTGAAGATCGGCTTGGTGGAGCGGAACGCGCGCACCTGTTCGTACATGAACTTGCGCTGCTCGGGCGTGACCATCAGCTCCGGCACGGCGGCGTTGCCCACCGGCATGTAGGTAAACAGCCAGCAGAACTTCGCGCCCCATGCGATCATCTGGTCGAAGTATTCCTCGCTTCCGATGACCTCCACGTTCTTACTGGTGTAGCAGCAGGAGACGCCGAACGGCAGGCGGCGCTGCTTGAGGATGGCCATGGCGCGCTCCACGCGCTTGAACGTGCCCGCGCCGCGCCGGGAATCGGTCGCCTCCTCGAAGCCCTCCACGGAGATGGCGGGGATGAAGTTCTTCACGCGCAGCATCTCGTCGGCAAACGCCTCGTCGATGAGCGTGCCGTTGGTGAAGGCGGAAAACTCGCAGTCCGGATGCGCCTCGCACAGGCGCAGTATGTCCGCCTTGCGCACCAGCGGCTCGCCGCCGGAGTAGAGGAAAAAGCGGATGCCCAGCTCCATGCCCTGCCGGATGATGTCGTCAAGCTCCTCATAGCTCAAATTCAGCTTGCTCCCGTACTCGGCCGCCCAGCAGCCCGTGCAGTGGAGGTTGCAGGCGGAGGTGGGGTCGATCAGCATCGTCCAGGGCACGTTGCAGCCGTACTTTTCCCGAAGCTCTTCGACCAGGTCGGTCTCCATGAAGGTGCCGTTGACGGCGAAGTTTTCAAACAGCGTCCTGCGCACGTCGTCGTCTATGTCGTCCCATATGCTCATCACATAGCGGCTCCAGTTGTTGTCCGGGTCGGACAGCCCCGCCTTGATCGCCTTGATGGTGCCGTCGATGCTGCTGCCGGAGGGCACGAATTTCTCGATCGCCGAAACGACCTGCGGCAGACGCTTATGCGGGTCCTTGTCCACATAGTCGTACACCTTTCTGAGCCCGGTGGCTTGCAGCGCAGTCTTGATCTTCATAACGAACGTCCTCTCTTTCCATTCTCGTCTCATTCGCGCGTCTGTATGGCGAAGCATACCGCGCTTTTCTAAACTGAAAAGAAACTCGGTGCCCGGCGGATTGAACTGCTCGCCGCGCGATGCTATAATGGAGCGGCGAGGTGATGGCATGCCGTTTAACTCCTTTGAGGACTATCCCATGTCGTGGAAGCCGCATCTGGACAGGAGCGAACGCTCCCTGTACCGGGCGCTGGCCCGGCAGCTCTCAGACGACATACGCAGCGGCGTGCTGCGCCCCGGCACCAAATTGCCGCCCCAGCGCGAGCTGGCCGACTTTCTGGATGTGAACGTGAGCACGGTCTCCAAGGCGTTCAAGCTGTGCGCGCTCAAGGGGCTGCTGTGCGCCACGGTGGGCAGCGGCACGTTCGTCTCCTACGACGCGCTTTGCAGCGCAAACCTGATGCGGCCGCAGGAGAGGACCGTCATCGACATGGGGCCGACCGTTCCCGAGCCGTCCGCCAACGCCCTTCTGCTCGACAGGATGCGCGAGATGCTCGCCGAGCCGGACGCGGGGCGGCTGTTTGGCTACGCCGCGCCCGGCGCGGACGAGTGGCAGCGGGACGCGGCGGTGGAGCTGATGGAGCGCTGCGGGCACCGCGCGGACCGCGGGCGCATACTGTTTGCCGCGGGCGCGCAGAGCGCGTTGACCGCCGTGCTGGCCGCCATGTTCCAGAAGGGCGAGAAGCTCGCGGTGGACGCGCACACATATCCCGGGGTCAAGACCGCGGCAAGCATGCTGGGCTTACAGCTCGTCCCCGTGGACAGCGGGCCGGACGGCATGGACGTTGATATGCTCGAGGCGCTGTGCAGGTCGGAGAAGATACGCGGCCTGTACCTGATCCCCACCTGCCACAACCCGACCACGGCCAATATGCCCGATTCCAGCCGCGCGCGGATTGCGCAGATCGTCCGGCAGAGCGGCTGCCTGCTCGTGGAGGACGGCGCGTACAGGATGCTGCATGGCGGCGGGCGCAGCGTCTGCGACCTCGTCCCCGGGCAGGGCGCGTACATACTCAGCCTGTCCAAGGGGATCGCCCCGGGGCTGCGCATGGCCTACCTGTCCGTTCCCGAGCAGTGGAGGCCGGCGGTGGCGGACGCGCTCTACAGCCTGAACGTCGCGACCGCGCCCATGATGGCGGAGCTGTCCGCGCGGCTGATCCTCTCGGGGGAGTACGAGCGGATTCTCGAGCTCCACCTGCGCAACACGCGGGAGCGCAACCAAATCGTCGATCGCTACTTTCCGGGCGGTGTCTGCCTGGGGAGCGAGCGCGACATATTCCGCTGGCTGCGCCTGCCCGAGCGGTACACCGGGGCCGAGTTTGAGGCCCTGGCGCTGTCCAGGGGCGTGCAGGTGTTCGGCGCGGAGCGGTTTGCCGTGGGCAACGCGATTCCCGAAAGGGCCGTGCGGCTGTCCATCTGCGCTCCCGATACGCCCGAGGCGCTGGAGGAGGGGCTGCGGGCGCTGGCGGCGCTGCTGTGAAGGAGAATTGTTCGCCATACAATTCTCAGAGCGTTGCCAAAGCCCCCAAACGCAAAAATCACTTCCGAAGGAAAAGAAG
>DXVG01000215.1 GCA_019409045.1 Clostridiales bacterium
AACTGCGGTCACTTACGTCCATGTAAGAAACCTTGTTTGCAGGCTCGCTTCCTTGTCTTGCGGGCTTTCTCAACGCCCTGGCAGTCTGTTGACTTTGTCAACATACTGAGGCGCCGTCGCGCCTCAGCGGTTGCTTCCCCAGTACACCACGGCCAGCATATCCGGGCCGGTGTGCGCACCGATGATCGGGCCGATGGGCGCCACCAGCACGTTCGCCTCGGGAAACGCTTCGAGCACGGCCTCGCGCAGCATCTGCGCGTCCGCCGGGCAGTCGCCATGGCCGACGATCACCGTGTCGTCCACTTGCGGCGTCCAGCCCGCGCGCATGTAGGAGATCTGCGTCTCAATGGCCTTGTGCCGGCCGCGCGGCTTGCCCATCACCTTGAGCATGCCCGCCTCGTCCACATGCAGAAGCGGCTTGATCTGAAGCGCCGTGCCGATGGCCGCCACCGCGCCGGACACGCGCCCGCCGTGGCGCAGGTGATCGAACGTGTCCACGGTGAACCAGTGGCACACGCGCAGGCGGTTTTGCTTCACCCAGTCCACCAGCGCCTCCAGCGCCATGCCCTCGGCCTGCTTCTTGAGCGCGCCGCGCACCAGCAGGCCCTCGCCCAGGGACGCGCACAGCGTGTCCACGCACACGATCTTGCGCTCCGGGTATTCCTCCGACAGCTCGCGCATGCACAGCCGCGCGCGCTCCACCGTGCCCGAAAGCCCGGAGGAGAAGCCGAGGTAGAGTATGTCCATCCCCGCCCGGAGGCCCTCCTCAAAGGCCTTGCGGTACACAAGAGGGTTGATCTGGGAGGTGGTGGCGTACTTGCCCGCGCGCTGCCCCGCGTAGAAGCGTTCGACGGTCAGGTTGCCGCCCGGACCGTAGGTGCAGTTTTCCTCGCCGAGCATGACTTCCATGGGAAGTATGCGCGCCTCAGGGAGCCCCTCCAGCATGGCGGGGGAGAGATCGGCCGTCGCGTCGGTGTATATCAGATAGCCCATGAAATGAGAACCTCGCCTTCCTTTGTATCGGGCCCGCGCCCGGAGACCATCGCCATTATAGCCCATGGCCGCCGCCGTGTCAACCGCGCGCGGGAAAAGCCGCGCTCATTCGGCCTCCCCCTCCCCGTCGGGCCTGTCGGGCTCGACGAGCCCGTCTTTCTCGCCGGGCGGCGGCGTCTGCGTGCGCATGCCGATGTTCACCGGCGCGCCGATCTTCGCGTTGATGTAGCGCTCGCACAGCGCGTTGGACATGGAGGCGTATACGAGCCTGTTCATCGACAGGCCGATCGCTATGTAGTAAAAGCCGCCCACGGCCAATACCGTCGCCGCCTGCTGCGGGAAGAACAGGTACGCGATCACCATCACGGCCGGCACCGCCAGCGTGAGCAGCCGAACGCCCAGAAACAGGGGCAGCTTCCCCAGAACCAGGCGCAGCGCGTTGCCGAGCAGCTGCCGCAGCGTGAGCCGATAGGTGACCATCATCGTGTGCAGTATCTCGAGCATCAAAAGCCAGACCACCACCGCCACCAGCACGATCGCCTGGGGGATGAGGAACGCGGAGCTCACGCTCGCGGCCATGCCCGAATAAAACCGCCACAGAAGATACGTCAGCAGCGGCAGGGCGCCGGTGACGGTGGACAAAAACAGCGCATGCTTCCAGTTCTTTCGCGCGTGCTCCACACAGTCGCTCACTGCGAAGCTGTGCTCGCCCCGCGCCCAGTTGCGAAACACATAGCTCACACCCGCCGTCGCGGGGCCCGTGATAGCCACCAGCGGCCAGAGGATGAGCAGATACGTCAGCGCGAGCTGCGATACGGCGTCGGCCATTTCCGCGCTCGGGGCGGCGCTGGTCAGCACGCTCTGCAGCGTGAGCAGGTTGACGCCCGACCAGACCACCGCGGGCAGCCAGAACAGCAGATAGAAAAGGTTCATGCCCACCATGGCGCTCCAGCGCGTGCGCAGCGCGTCCAAAAACAGGCGCGGCCGCGTGGCGGGCAGGTCCTCGGGCCGAAAATCCCGGCTGGGCGCGCGATTGAAGCGCCCTGCGCCGAACAAATTGGAAAAAAAGCTCATGGCTGTGCCTCCGCCGCGGTCAAAAGCTGCTGATGGGCAATGTGTCGTCGTCCTCGCCCTTGCGGATGGAGACGATCTCCACGCAGTAGCGCCCCGTCTGCGCCTCCACCCACGCCGTCTGGCCCACCTTGCGGCCCATCACGGCCCTGCCCAGCGGGGATTCCTTGCTGATCAGCCCCTTGAGCGCGTCCTGCCGCAGCGTGGTCACAAGGCGTATGTCCTCCGTGTCTCCGTCCTCGGGGTAGCGTATAGTCACCGTGTCAAACAGCCCGACCGTGTCCGCGGGGCTGTCGGTGGAGATCACCTTTGCGGTGGCCACCATGCGCTTTAAGTAGCGCAGGCGGCTGTCGCAGCGGCGCTGCTCCTGCTTGGCCGCCTTGTACTCGTAATTTTCGCTCAAGTCGCCGAAGGCGCGCGCCGCCTTCACGTCCTCCATGATCTTGGGGCGGAGCACCGTCGTGCGGTAGCGGATCTCCTCCTGCATCTTGCGGATGTCCACCTCGGTCAGTTCGTCGTACACGCTTTCATCTCTCCCTTTTCTATCATTCTAACATGTTTGCGCCTGCGAAGCAAGCGCAATCATCCGGGAAAAAGGGCCGCGCATTGCTCAACGCTCTGGCAGTCTTCTGTCACTTTTCAACAGCCTACGGGCCGCGCAGAGCTCTGCGCGGCCCGGGAGAGGCACGCAAGGGGCGGGAAGCGGCATTGCTGCTTTTCCCGCCCCTCGCGTCAGATGCTGTACGACGTCCTTGCGATGATCTGGTCCTGATACATCCTGTCCAGCTGCACGAAGTGCCCGCTCCAGCCCCACACGCGCACGATGAGCTGGCGGTGCTTCTCCGGGTGCTTCTGCGCGTCGATGAGCGTCTCGCGGCTGACCGCGTTGAGCTGGAGTTGGTGCCCGCCCAGCAGCACGAACGTGCGCACGAGCTGTGCCACCTTGTGCATGCCCTCCGCGTTGCGAAACACCGTGTCGTGAAGCTCCAGCGTCAGCGGGCCGCCGTTGATCGCGCCCTGCAGCGAGGGCCGCGCGAACGCGCGCACCACCGAGATCGGGCCCGCGTCCGAGAGCATCAGCGAGGGCGAGAAGTTCGCCGGCAGCCGCTCGCCCCTGCGCCGCCCGTCCGCGGTGGCGCCGAGCTTGTCCGCGTGCCACACATAGTACATCGCCGAGCCCGTGCCCGCGCGGAAGATGCCGCCGCGCTCGTTGCGTATGCCCTTCAGGGAGGCGGCAAACGCCTCCAGCAGCCAGTCGGCCAGTTCGTCGCATTCCTCGTCGCGGCCCATCTTCGGCGCGCGCGTGCGCAGCGTATGCAGAAGCTGGGCGTCCTCGGCAAAATCCTCGTCCATGTCCTTGAGCAGCTGCGCGGGCTTGACGCTCTTTTCCTCGAACACGAACTTGCGCACCGCCGCCAGCGCGTCCACGGCGTTGGCAAGGCCG
Organism: Clostridiales bacterium; assembly: GCA_019409045.1. GTDB lineage: Bacteria > Bacillota > Clostridia > Christensenellales > Aristaeellaceae > Pullichristensenella. The sequence continues at coordinate 3,509 of DXVG01000215.1, forward strand.
GTGCCGTGGATGCCGTAGTTATTGTACTTGGCCCCTTCGCTGATGTCGCGGCCGGTGGTCAGGCAGTCGCGCATCATTACGCTCTGCCACGGCGCGGGCTCGATGAAGATGTTCTTTACGCCGTCGGTGATCTCCCTGGCCTTGCGGTTCAAAACGTCCACGACGCGCTGCTTGAAGGCCTCAAAGTCCTTGGCAGTCTCCAGCCC
>DXVG01000216.1 GCA_019409045.1 Clostridiales bacterium
CCATGGGCCCGAACGTGGCGGGCGTGATCGGCTCGGCAGTGGCGGCGGGCGTGTTCATCGCCCTGTTCGGCTGATCTTATCCGCTGATTTCGAGGCATCCATTTCTTAAAGGAGGAGTACGGCCATGGCGAAGGTTTTGATCACCGATACCATCCTTCGCGACGCGCACCAGTCCCAGGCCGCGACCCGCATGCGGACCGAGGACATGCTGCCCGCCTGCGAGATTCTTGACAAAATCGGCTATTATTCGCTGGAGTGCTGGGGCGGCGCGACGTTTGACAGCTGCCTGCGCTTTCTGAACGAGGACCCGTGGGAGCGCCTGCGCAAGCTGCGCAAGGCCATGCCCAACACCAAGCTGCAGATGCTCTTCCGCGGCCAGAACATACTCGGCTACAAGCACTACGCCGACGACGTGGTGGAGGAGTTCGTGCGCCTGTCGATCAAGAACGGCATCGACATCATCCGCATATTCGACGCGCTCAACGACGTGCGCAACCTCGAGACGGCCATCAAGGCCACCAAGAAGTACGGCGGCATCTGCGAAGTGGCGATGAGCTACACCGTCAGCCCCGTGCACACCGAGGACTACTTCGTCAAGCTCGCGCAGGAGATCGAGGAGCTGGGCGCGGACACCATCTGCATCAAGGACATGGCCAACCTGCTTCTGCCCTACAAGGCCTACAGCCTCGTCAAGCGCCTCAAGCAGAGCGTGAAGATCCCCATCCACCTGCACACGCACAACACCTCCGGCACGGGCGACATGACGCTTCTGAAGGCCATCGAGGCGGGCGTGGACATCGTGGACACCGCGCTCTCCCCGCTGGGCAACGGCACCTCCCAGCCGGCCACGGAGCCGCTGGTGGCGACGCTGCAGGGCACGGAGTACGACACCGGGCTGGACCTGAACCTCATGTCGCAGGCGGCGGTGCACTTCCGCTCGGTGGCGGACAAGCTCAAGGCCGAGGGCATCCTCGACCCGAAGGTCCTGTCCGTGGACATCAACACGCTTTTGTACCAGGTGCCCGGCGGCATGCTCTCCAACCTCATCAGCCAGCTCAAGCAGGCCAACGCCTCCGATAAGTTCTACGAGGTGCTGGCGGAGATACCGCGCGTGCGCGAGGACTTCGGCTATCCGCCGCTGGTCACCCCGACCAGCCAGATCGTGGGCACGCAGGCTGTTATGAACGTGCTCTCCGGCGAGCGGTATAAGCTCAACCCCAAGGAGTCGCAGGCGCTCATGCGCGGCGAGTACGGCCGCCTGCCCGCGCCGGTGAACGAGGAAGTCCGCCGCAAGGTCATCGGCGACGCCAAGGTCATCACCCATCGCCCCGCCGACGACATCGCGCCGGAGCTGGAGAAGTACCGCAAGGAGATCGGCCAGTACATCACGCAGGAGGAGGACGTGCTCAGCTACGCGCTGTTCCCGCAGGTGGCGACCAAGTTCTTCGAGCATCGCCAGGCGCAGCAGCTCAAGCTGGACAACTCCCTGCTGGACAAGGAGAACAACGTGCTGCCCGTGTAAGCGCAGCATACAGGCATGTTGCCTTCGGGGCCTCGCGTCTTTGGCGCGGGGCCCTTCTTCACGCGCGATTTCACATCCCTTTAACGTCCATGTTGTATAATAGTGGGAGACTTACTGGGAGGGACACCATGGCAAAGACCTATTCCGCCACCGACATACAGGTGCTCGAGGGGCTGGACGCGGTGCGCATGCGCCCGGGCATGTACATCGGCTCCACGGGCGCGCGCGGCCTGCATCACCTGATCTGGGAGATCGTGGACAACGCCATCGACGAGGCTTCCAACGGCTATGCCACGCAGATCAGCGTGACGCTGAAAAAGGACGGCTCCTGCGAGGTGATCGACAACGGCCGCGGCATCCCCGTGGACATACACCCGCAGCTGGGCGTGTCGGGCGTGGAGGTCGTCTATACGCAGCTGCACGCCGGCGGCAAGTTCGACAACAAGAACTACGCCTACTCCGGCGGGCTGCACGGCGTGGGCGCGTCGGTGGTCAACGCCCTCTCCGAATGGGTGACGGTGGACGTGTACCGCGATTACAGCCACTACGCCATTCGCTTTGAATCCATCGAGGACAAAAAGACCGGCAAGATACTCTCCGGCCATGTGGTCGCGCCGCTTGCAAAGGTGGGAAACACACGCAAGCGCGGCACGCAGGTGTGCTTCAAGCCCGACCCCCGCGTGTTTGAGGACACGCGCTTCAACGGCGATACCGTGCGCCGCCGCGTGCGCGAATTGGCCTATCTCAACCGGGGCGTGCGCTTTACATTCACCGACGAGCGGGAGAAAGACGAGGCGCGCCGCCACCGCGAATACTGCTACGAGGGCGGGCTGGCGGACTTTGTGCGCTACCTGAACACCGACAAAAACACGCTCACCGAGCCGATCACCTTCGAGGGCCGCAGGGACGGGACGCTTCTGCGCGTGGCGATCCAGTACACGGACTCCTACACCGAGAACATCTACTCCTTCGTCAACAACGTGCCCACCGGCGAGGGCGGCACGCACGAGACGGGCTTCAAGGCCGCCGTGACCAAGGCGTTTAACGACTACGCCCGCCGCGTGGGTCTTATCAAGGAGAAGGACAACAACCTCTCCGGCGAGGACTTCCGCGAGGGCATGACCGCCGTGGTGTACGCGGGCGTGCAGAAGCCGCAGTTCGAGGGGCAGACCAAGGGCCGGCTCGGCAATACCGAGGTGCGCCCGGTGGTGGAGGCGATCTGCCTCGAACAGCTCTCCCTGTATCTGGACGATCTGAAGAACCAGGAGGTCGCCCAACGCATCGTGGAAAAGGCGGTCAAGGCCGCCAGGGTGCGCGAGGCGGCGCGCAAGGCCCGCGACGTGGCCCGGCAGAAAAACCAGATCGAGGCCGCGCCTCTGGTGGGCAAGCTCTCCAGCTGTACCGGACGCAACTGGAAGGAGAACGAGCTGTTCATCGTGGAGGGCGACTCTGCAGGCGGCAGCGCCAAGCAGGGCCGCGACCGGCGCTTTCAGGCGATCCTGCCGCTGCGCGGAAAGCCGCTCAATGCGGAGAAAAAGCGCATCGATCAGGTGCTGGCCAACGAGGAATTCCGCTCCATCATCACCGCGCTGGGCACCGGCATCGGCGAGGACTTCGACCTTTCGCACCTGAAGTACAACCGCGTGATCATCCTCTCGGACGCAGATCAGGACGGCGCGCACATACGCGCGATCCTTTTGACGTTCTTCTTCCGGTACATGCGCGAGCTGGTGACCGACGGGCACGTCTACATCGGCATGCCGCCGCTCTACTGCGCCAAGAAGGGCGAGGAGCGCATCTACTGCTTTGATGACAGGGAGCTTTCGCGGGCGACGAAGAAGCTGGGCCGCGGCTACAGCGTGCAGCGATACAAGGGCCTTGGCGAGATGAACCCCGAGCAGCTCTGGGAGACCACCATGAACCCCAACGGCCGCAAGATGGTGCAGGTGACCATAGACGACCTGACCGAGGCTGAGCGCCGCGTGACCGTGCTGATGGGCGACAAGGTGGAGCCGCGCCGCGAGTACATTCAGGAGTACGCCAACTTCAACCACGAGGACGATTTCGAGCCGGTCAGAGAAGGAGAGTAAGGCATGGCGGGAAGGAAAAAGGACGAGAAGATCATCTTCGCCGAGCAGATCGTGCAAAAGTCCATGGAGG
>DXVG01000217.1 GCA_019409045.1 Clostridiales bacterium
AATGTATGGCGCACAAACGCAGGCTCATTGCGCTGGCCGCGCATCGGCACGGGGGCCATATACGGGCAGTCCGTCTCGATCAGCAGCCGGTCCCGCGGCGTATTGCGCGCCACATCCAGCAGCTTATTCGCGTTCTTGAACGTCACCACGCCGGAAAGCGATATATACAGCCCCATCGAGAGGTACACCTTCGCCATCTCCCAGCTTCCGGAGTAGCAGTGCATGATGCCATCCGGCATTCGTCCGGCCTTCCAGCGCGCGCGCAGTATCTCCTGCGCGTCGCCATGCGCCTCGCGTATGTGCATCTGCACCGGCATGCCCAGCTCCACCGCCATATCCAGCTGCGCCTCGAACGCCTCGCGCTGCGCATCTCGCGGCGAAAGATCGTAGTGGTAGTCCAGCCCGATCTCGCCAAGGCAGGTACACACGTCCTCCGCCAGCAGTTGGCGCACCGTCCGCTCGCGCTCCGGCGACCAGTTGCGCGCGTTGTGCGGGTGGACGCCCGCGGCGAGGTAGAAGCCCTTGTTTGCGCGCGCGATCTCCAGCGCGCGGACGTGGTCCGGCTCGTCGTCGCCCGGGTCGCACATCACCATACAGCCCGCCACGCCCGATTCGCGCATGCGCGCGAGCACGTCGCTCAGGTCGGCCTCGAAGCGCTCGGAGGCGAGGTGGGCGTGGGAATCAAACAGTTTCATACATCCTCCAGGAAACGCGCGCGGGCTGTTGAGCCCGCGCGCAGACTGTCGAAAAACCCCGGGGAGCGCGCGAGGGCCGCGGACCTTTTGCGCTTTGACCGTCCCCGCGTCTATCAGCCGATCTCCGCGCCGGGGGCGAACGCGCCGCCCTCGACGGTGACGAGCTTGAGGTTGCCGTCCTTATCCGAGGCGCACAGCAGCATGCCCTCGCTCAGCACGCCACGCATCTTGCGCGGGGCGAGGTTCTTGACCAGCACCACGGTCTTTCCGACCATTTCCTCGGGCGTATACCACTGGGCGATGCCGCTTAGCACGGTGCGCGTCTCGCCGCCCACGTCCAGCGTTTCCTTGAGCAGCTTATCGCTCTTTTCCACGCGCTCGCAGGCGAGCACTTTGGCGGTGACGAGCTGCACCTTGGCAAAGTCGTCGATGGTGATGGTGCCAAAGCCCGTCTCCTGCGGCGGCTCCGGCTTTTTCTCTTCCTTTTTGGCCGGGGCGGCGGGGGCTTCGGCGGCCGCGAGGGCCTCGAGCTCCTTTTTTATGTCGATGCGCGGGAACAGCGCCTCGCCCTTGTGGACGCGGGTGCCGCTCTTGAGCTGGCCGAAGGTCTGCACGCTCTCCCATGTTTTGAGGCTTTCGTCCTCCACGCCGAGCTGGGCGAACATGCGCGCGGGGGTGGAGGGCATGGTGGGCGCGATGTACACCGCCACCGCGCGGCAGCACTCGGCGAGGTAGTAGAGCACGGTTTTGAGGCGCGGCTTGCCCTCCTCGCTGCGGCCGAGCACCCACGGCTGTGTGATGTCGATATAGCGGTTGCAGTCGCCGATGAGCTTCCATATTTCGGCAAGCGCCACGGAGAACTGCAGCGCGTTCATTTCGCGCTCGACGATGGCGGGCAGCGCCTCGAAGCGCTCGCGCAGCGCCTTATCCGGCTCCTGTTCCTCGCCGGGGGCGGGGACCTCGCCGCCGAAGTACTTTTCGATCATCGCCACGGTGCGGCTCAAAAGGTTGCCCAGGTCGTTGGCAAGGTCGGCGTTGGCGCGGCTGAGCATGGCCTCGTTGGTGTAGTTGCCGTCCGCGCCGAAGGGCATTTCGCGCATGAGGTAGTAGCGCAGCGCGTCCACGCCGTAGCGTTTTACGATGGGGCCGGGGTAGACGACGTTGCCCTTGGACTTGGACATCTTATCGTTGCCAAACAGCAGCCAGCCGTGGCCGAACACCTGTTTTGGAAGCGGCAGCCCGAGCGCGTGGAGCATGATGGGCCAGTAGATGGTGTGGAAGCGCACGATCTCCTTGCCGACCAGCTGCACATTTGCGGGCCAGTACTTTTGAAGCAGTGAGTCGTCCTCGCTCGCGTAGCCCAGCGCGGTGATGTAGTTGGAGAGCGCGTCGATCCACACATAGACCACATGGCCGGGGTCGAAGTCCACCGGCACGCCCCACTGGAACGATGTGCGGCTCACGCACAGGTCCTGAAGCCCCGGGCGCAGGAAGTTGTTGAGCATTTCGTTGGCGCGGGAGGGCGGCTGGATGAAGTCGGGATGCGTCTGGATATAGTCGATCAGCCAGTCCTGATACTTGCTCATGCGGAAGAAGTAGCTCTCCTCGCGCGCGGTCTCGGTGGGGCGGCCGCAGTCCGGGCAGAGGTTGCCCTCCTTGAGCTGCGTGGGCGTCCAGAACGACTCGCACTCAGCGCAGTACTGGCCCTCGTAGGAGCTTTTATAGATGTCGCCCTGCTCGTAGAACTTTTTGAAGATCTTCTGCACGGCGCGGATGTGGCGCTCGTCCGTGGTGCGGATGAAATCGTCGTACTCGATGTTCATAAGCTTCCACAGTTCCTTGGTGGCCTCGACGATCTCGTCCACGAACGCCTTGGGCGTCTTGCCCGCCTGCGCGGCCTTGCGCTCGATCTTCTGGCCGTGCTCGTCGGTGCCGGTGAGGAAGTAGGCGTCGTAGCCGGTCTGCTTTTTGAAGCGCGTCATGGTATCGGCGGCCACGGTGGTATAGGTGTGGCCGATGTGCATGTTGCCGCTGGGGTAGTAGATGGGCGTGGTGATGTAGAACGTGCCCTTTTTCTCCATGAAGATCCCTCCTGCATTGTTCGCGGGCGGCCAGAGAAAAGCGCCCCTCGTAACGAGGGGCGCTTGCGCGCGGTACCACCCTGCTTCGCATGAATGTCATGCCTTTGAGCGCCGGTAACGGGACGGCCCGGCGGACGCTACTGCCGTTCGCGCCCGCGGCTCGGGAGCCATGTTCGCGCGCCGTCCGGCCGCCGGCTTTCACCCTGCCCGGCTCTCTGGAGGCGTTTGAGCGCGCTACTCTTTCCTTCATCGCCTGTGGGCACATTATACCCCGAAAGCGCGGGTTTGTCAACCGTGGCGCAGGCTGAGGGTCAATCGTCCTCCGCGGGGTAGAGCGTGAAGCTGAGGCTCACGAACGCCTTGCTCTGCGTGGCCTTTTCGTCCACGCCCTGATTCTCGTTGTCAAGTTAATTTTGTATTTCGCGCGTCGCGGGCGCGGGGCGTTCGGCGCGCAGCGCCCTGCGCAGCCCCTTGGGTAGGTGATTTTTCAGCGTTCCCCCGCTCTGCTTGCCCCAGCCGAGCGGCAGGCCCGCGAACGTGACCAGCGTCCAGCCCTTCTCGCCCTCGCGGGGGAGCGCCTCCCCGGCGAGGAAGGCGCGCGCCTCAGCCTCGCACAGCGCGGCGACGCGCAGCGCGTCCGCGGGCTCAAGCGCCATGGCCAGCGCGTGCTCCGGCTCGACGCGCCCCTTTTCCGCGCGCAGAAGCGCCGTGCCCGGTGAGACCACGCGCAGGCCGTCCGCGTCCGGGGCGAGCGCGGGCGCGGCGAACAGCCTGCCGCCCAGCAGGCGCAACCGCGCGCCCTCGAGCGCGGCGGGCAGGCGGCGCACGGCGGCTTCATGCAGCGCGTCCAGAAG
>DXVG01000218.1 GCA_019409045.1 Clostridiales bacterium
ACGACCATGATGTCCTCGGGGCGGACCACCACGTCCACCACCTCGTTTTTCTCAAAGCCCTCGTCCACGCAGGGGAATTCCTTGCCCGCCATCATCACCAGCTCGTCCTCGAGCATCACGCCGGTGAGCAGGTTGCTCTGGCCGATGAAGTCGGCCACGAAGGCGTTCTTCGGCTCATCGTAGATGCGCTTGGGGTCGCCGATCTGCTGGATGCGGCCGTTGTTCATGACCACGATGGTGTCCGACATGGTCAGGGCCTCTTCCTGGTCGTGGGTGACGTAGAGGAAGGTGATGCCAAGCTCCTGCTGCATGCTCTTGAGCTCGAGCTGCATCTCCTGCCGGAGCTTTAAGTCCAGCGCGCCCAGCGGCTCGTCCAGCAGAAGCACCTCCGGCTCGTTCACCAGCGCGCGGGCGATGGCGATGCGCTGCTGCTGGCCGCCGGAGAGCGCCTCCACGGAGCGCTTTTCATAGCCCTCCATCTTCACAAGGCGCAGCATGCGGCCCACGCGCTCGGCGATCTCCGCCTTGGGCAGCTTGCGCAGCTTGAGGCCGAAGGCGATGTTGTCAAACACGTTCAAGTGTGTAAACAGCGCGTACTTCTGAAAGACTGTGTTCACGCGGCGGCGGTAGGGCGGCACGTCGGTGATGTCCCCGCCCTCAAAGATGACGCTGCCCTCGTCGGGCATCTCGAAGCCGCCGATGATGCGCAGCATGGTGGTCTTGCCGCAGCCCGAGGGCCCCAGCAGCGTGACAAACTCGCGCTTGCGTATGTACAGGTCGATATTGTGAAGCACCTGCGTGTCGCCAAAGCTCTTGGACACGCCGCGAAGCTCGATCAGGCGCTGTTCGTCGTACATGGCGCGTTCCCCCCGTCGTATCAGTATTTCGGCCTAGAAGCTGGGCGGCGTGGACACCCACAGCACCCGGCAGGGCGACTTGCCCGCGTTGACCAGCTTGTGGGGCGCGGTGGGCTTAAAGTAGAAGCTCTCGTCCTTGCGGGCGCGCTCCACGCGGTCACCGATGACGATGCGCACGGAGCCGGAGAGCACATAGCCGAATTCCTCGCCCTCGTGCGGGTCGTCCTCATACGTCTCGCCGCCGGGGCCGAGCTCGACCAGGATCGGCTCCATGCGATTTTTCTGCGCGGAGGGCACCAGCCACCGGATGCAGCCGCGCATGCACGCCTCGTCCTCCTTGACGGATATGTCCTTCTCGCCGAAGACCACCTTTTCATCCCCGGACTCGCCGAAGAAAGTCTTGAGGTCCGTTCCCAGCGATTCGAGTATGTCCATGAGCGTGGCGATGGACGGCGAGGTCAGGTCGCGCTCGAGCAGTGAGATGAATCCCTTGGACAGCTCGCAGCGGTCGGCCAGTTCCTCCTGCGTCAGCCCTCGCTGCAGGCGCAGGCGGCGGATGCGATCCCCGATCTCCACACAGGCTCCTCCCCTCTCCCGCCGGTTTAAGATTACTAAACAGCAAAGCGACTTATATTAAACCACCGCGCGCGCGCGTTGTCAATGGGTCGCGCGTTAAATTTGCATGATATTGTGCCTGAAAGTTTAGTAAAACAAAACCGTGCGCCGGGCGAATGGCCGGCTCGCTCAGGAGAAGGTTTTCAGCGTGTTAATTTTCGCAAGAATCGCTTGACAGAATGCCATAGGAGTGATACACTTTCAATCGGTTGGAGGTTAATTAAAACTAACAACCATTTTTCCGCCGACAAAGTTAGGATTGACTAATGGACGGAAGGAGGACGGCGATGATGCCCTTGGGAATGGCAAGCGTGGGCGACGTCAACATCATCCGCAAGATCACCGGGCGCGACGACGTGCGTCAGCACCTGGCGGAGCTGGGTTTTGTCGTGGGCGAGGAGGTCAGGGTCGTCAGCGAGGCGGGCGGCAACATGATCCTCTCGATCAAGGATAGCCGCATCGCGCTGGACAGGACGATGGCCATGCGCATCATGGTCTGAATTCGGCGGCGGCGTTGAATTTGACAGGAGGGAAGATGCATGAAGACTCTCAGGGACGTGGAGATCGGTCAGACTGCGGTCATCAAGCGCCTCCATGGCGAGGGCGCTCTCAAGCGCCGCATCATGGACATGGGGCTGACCAAGGGAACCGAGGTGTTTGTGCGCAAGGTGGCGCCGCTGGGCGATCCTCTGGAGCTGACGGTGCGCGGGTACGAATTGAGCCTGCGCAAGGCCGACGCAGAGCTGATCGAAGTGGAATGACGCGGCGCTTTTTTGCGCGCAGAAGTTAGACGTGGCAAACATCGAAGGAGGGATAGGGAATGGCGATCAAGATCGCCCTCGCGGGAAACCCGAACAGCGGCAAGACGACGATGTTCAACGACCTTACGGGTCTGAATCAGTTCGTCGGCAACTGGCCGGGCGTCACCGTGGAGAAGAAGGAAGGCCGCCTCAAAGGCGCAGACGACGTCATCATTCAGGACCTGCCGGGCATCTACAGCCTGTCTCCGTACACGCTGGAGGAGGTCGTGGCGCGCAGCTATCTGGTCAATGAGAAGCCGGACGCCATACTCAACATCGTGGACGCGACCAACATAGAGCGCAACCTGTACCTGACCACGCAGCTTGCCGAGCTGGGCATACCGATGGTCATCGCGCTGAACATGATCGACGTCACCCGCAAGCGCGGCGACATCATACAGCTCAAGAAGCTGGGCGAGGCGCTGGGCTGCGAGGTGGTGGAGACCTCGGCGCTGAAGGGCATCGGCACGATGGAGGCGGCGACAAAGGCCGCGCAGCTGGGAAGAGGCGGCGCCAGGCGCGAGGCCCCGCATGTGTTCGCGGGCAGCGTGGAGCACGCGATCGCGCACATAGAGGACCTGCTGACCCACCGCGACGGCCAGGAGCCGGAGCATCACCACCACGCCGACGGGAGCAAGCACGCGGGCGGCATCGTGGAGGAGCATCTGGCGCGCTGGTACGCCATCAAGGTGTTCGAGCGCGACGAAAAGGTGCTCGCGGAGCTGAACCTTCCGCAGGACATACGCACCGCCGTGGAAAAGAGCATCCAGGAGTGCGAGCGCGAGATGGACGACGACGCGGAGTCCATCATCACCAATCAACGCTACGCTTACATCGCCCGGCTGATCTCCACCTGCGTCAAGAAGGGCCGCCCCAAGGGCGAGCTCACGCCTTCGGACAAGATCGACCGCATCATCACCAACCGCTGGCTGGGCCTTCCCATCTTCGCGGTGATCATGTGGTTTGTGTACTATGTATCCGTGCAGACCATCGGCGACATCGTCACCGTGTTTACAAACGACGTGTTCGTCGGCGAGTGGATACAGGCGCCTGTGATGGCGTGGCTTGAGAGCATCGGCTGCGCCGAGTGGCTGGTGGGCCTCATCGGCGAGGGCATCATCGGCGGCGTGGGCGCGGTGATCGGCTTCGTGCCGCAGATGCTGGTGCTGTTTATCATGCTGGCGATCCTCGAGGATGTGGGCTACATGGCGCGCGTCGCCTTCATCATGGACCGCATCTTCCGCCGCTTCGGCCTGTCGGGCAAGAGCTTTATCCCGATGCTCATCGGCGCGGGCTGCGGCGTGCCGGGCGTGATGGCCTCGCGCACCATCGAGCAGGACCGCGACCGCAA
>DXVG01000219.1 GCA_019409045.1 Clostridiales bacterium
GGCGGCGATGCCGAAGCGTTCCTGCATGGTCATTTCCCTTCTTTCTTCGCCGTAAGATATTCTACGCCTGCTTGCAATGGAGGGTGAAGGGAATGCAGAAAAGGGACATCTACCTCGACAACGCGGCGACCAGCCACCCCAAGCCCGCGTGCGTGCTGGAGGCGGTGCGCGCCGCCATGACCGCCTTCAACGCCAATCCGGGCCGCTCGGGGCACAGGCGCTCCCTGGAAGCCGCCCGCGCGGTGCTCGACGCCCGCGAGGCGGTCGCCGCCGTTCTGGGGGCGCCGGACCCGCTGTGCGTGGCCTTCGCGTTCAACTGCACGGACGCCCTGAACCTTGCCATCAAGGGCGCGCTGCGAGCGGGCGACCATGTGATCTCCACGATGCTCGAGCACAATTCCGTGCTGCGCGTGCTCTCGGAGATGCTGCGCAGGGAACAGATCGAGCTATCATTGCTCTCGCCGCGGCCGGACGGGTTCGTGGACCCGCAGGACGTGCGCGCCGCGCTGCGCAAAAACACGCGGCTGATCGCCATGACGCACGCCTCCAACGTCACCGGCGCGATACAGCCCGTGGCCGCGGCGGCGCAGGTCGCGCGCGAGGCGGGCGTGCCGATGCTCATAGACGGCGCGCAGGCGCTGGGCGCCATGCCTGTGGACGTCGGCGCGCTGGGCTGTCAGCTCTACGCGTTTCCGGGGCACAAGTCGCTGCTCGGGCCGCAGGGCACGGGCGGGCTGTACATGGAGCCCGGCTTTGAGATCGCGCCTCTGCGCGAGGGCGGCACGGGCTCCAGCTCCGAGAGCATGCTCCAGCCCGCGGAGCGGCCCGAGCGGTACGAGTCCGGCACGTTGAACCTGCCGGGCATCGCGGGGCTGGGCGCGGGCGCGGCGCTCGTGCGCAGCGGGCTTACGCAGATCTTCATGCGCGAGCGGGAGCTGACCACGGCGCTGTACGAGGGGCTTTCGCAGATCGCGGGCGTGGAGGTGTACTCGCCCGCGGAGGAGGCCGCGCGCGCGGGCATCGTGGCGTTCAACGCGGGCGATCTGACCAGCGCGCAGGTGGCGGACTTTTTGGACGGCGAGGGCATCGCCGTGCGCGGCGGGCTGCACTGTGCGCCGGGCGCGCACAGGTTTCTGGGCACGCTCCGGCGCGGCGCGGTGCGCGCGAGCGTTGGCCACGCGACCACGTTTGAGGAGGTCGAGGCGCTCCTGCGCGCGGTCAAGCGGATGCTCCGGGAGCGGTGAGCGCGGACGCAGAGAGCCCCTGTCGCCAGAGGACAGGGGCTCTTTGCGTTTTTGGGGGCCGCGGCGCTCAGAGGTCGCCCGCTTCGACGCGCGCGCAGATCTCGCGGTAGGCCTCGGGGGTCCCGATGTCGATGCACTCGCCGTCGAACAGGTACACGCCCACCTCGCGCCGCCTGTAGAGCCACTCGGGGAAGTGGCCGGGCGCGTCGGGGGGATTGCCCTGGTCGAGGTAATCGCGGATGAGGGGCACGGTATCGCGCCGGTAGAGGTAGAGGGCGTAGATGCCCACGTCCGTGGGCGGCTCCTTCGGCTTTTCCACCAGCGCCACGACGCGGTTTTCTTCGTCGAGCGTGGCTACGGCGAACCGCTTCAAATCTTCCACCCAGCCCAGGTGCTTGCCCAGCAGCGTGTCCCGGCCGCGGGCGCGGAAGTCGTCCACCATGTTGGTCAGCGGGAAGGTAAAGAAGTTGTCCGAGGCGGCGACGAGCAGATCGTCGTCCACCTGGCGGCGGTCGATCACGAAGCGCATGTCCCCCACCGCGCCGAGGCGGTTTTCGTTGGAATCGGTGCCGTCGTCGAGCACGTCCAGCCGGATGCGCGGGTAGCGCGCGGCGGCCTGCCGCGCCCATTCGACGAACTGCGCGTAGAAGCGGCTGTTGGTGACGATGTAGGCCTCGCCGATCTCGTCTATGGTGGCGATCTGTTCCATCAGATAGTCCAGCATCGCCTGCTTTCCGATGGGCAAGAGCGCCTTGGGCCGATCCTTGGTCAGCGGATACATGCGCGTGGCATAGCCCGCGGCAAGTATGATCGCCTTCATCTCCATCCCCCCATGATGTATTGTGTGAGATGATTATAGCACACTTTACACGGCAATTCAATCGCCTGCGCGCGAGAAAGGCGCCGTGCCCGGGAGGGCGCGGCGCCCAGGATGTTGACACAGACTGACAGGGCGTTGAGAAAGCCCGCAAGACAAGGAAGCGAGCTTGCAAACAAGGTTTCTTACTTGGACGTAAGTGACCGCAGTTTGCAAGCGATGCTGACGCAGGAAGCAAAAATCACTTCCGCTTCTTTTCTTTCGGAAGTGATTTTTGCGTTTGGGGCTTTGTCGACGCTCTGAGCGCCGTGCCCGGGAGGGCGCGGCGCTCTTGATGCGGATTTTGGATGCTGACGCGCGTCAGACGCGGTTGAGGATGGTTTTTTCGGTCTCCACGTCGAAGAAGTGGAGGCGGTTGGCGTCCAGCGCGACGGGGATCTTGTCGCCGGCGCGGGCCGGGGAGCGCGGATCGACGCGGGCGACGATGTTGTCGTCCTTGCCGGAGCTGGACAGGTACAGGTACGTCTCCGAGCCCATCAGCTCCACGATCTCGACCGACACGTCGATGACGCTGTCCGGCGAGGCGGCGAGGAACGCCTGTTCATCGTGTATGTTCTCCGGGCGCACGCCCATATAGACCTCGTTGCCGATGTAGCTGTCGGAGGTGAAGCGCTGGAGCTTGCCCGCGGGCACCTTTACGCGGTTCTCGCCAAAGACGGCGTACACGCCGTCGATGGTCTTTTCCAGCCTGACGCGGAATATGTTCATCTGCGGCGTGCCGATGAAGCCCGCCACGAAGAGGTTCTCCGGGAAGTCGTAGAGGTTCTGCGGGGTATCGTTCTGCTGCATCACGCCATCCTTCATCAGCACGATGCGCGTGCCCATGGTCATGGCCTCGGTCTGGTCGTGGGTGACGTAGATGAAGGTGGTCTGCAATCGCTTGTGGAGCTTTGTGATCTCGGTGCGCATCTGCACGCGCAGCTTGGCGTCCAGGTTGGACAGAGGCTCGTCCATCAAAAACACCTTCGGCTCGCGCACGATGGCGCGGCCGAGGGCCACGCGCTGGCGCTGGCCGCCGGAGAGGGCCGCGGGCTTGCGGTTGAGCAGCGGCTCGATGCCCAGTATCCTCGCCGCCTCGCGCACGCGCCGGTCGATCTCCGCCTTGGGGGTCTTGCGCAGCTTCAGGGCAAAGGCCATGTTGTTGTAGACGGTCATGTGGGGGTAGAGCGCGTAGCTCTGGAAGACCATGGCGATGTCGCGGTCCTTGGGCAGCACATTGTTGACGAGCTTGCCGTCGATGTACAGTTCGCCCTTGGTGATCTCCTCCAGGCCCGCCACCATGCGCAGCGTGGTGGACTTGCCGCAGCCCGAGGGCCCGACCAGCACCACGAATTCCTTGTCCTCGATCTCCAGATTAAAGTCTCTGACGGCGGTGACGTCTCCCGGGTAGACCTTCCAGATGTTGCGAAGCGACAGGCTTGCCATTCTTTTGCCTCCTTTGCATCGTTGCGGTATCCCCCCGTATGTGTTGTAT
>DXVG01000022.1 GCA_019409045.1 Clostridiales bacterium
TGCACATGGAGACCGTCGGCGGCGGCGTGGGCAAGATGTTTTCCAAGGCGTTTTCCGGCGAGAGCATGTTTCAGAACATCTACACCGCGCGCGGCGCGGGCATGATCGCGTTCGACTCCAGCTTTCCGGGCAAGATACTGCCCGTGGAGATATCGTCCGGCCGCGAGCTGATTTTGCAGAAGCGGGCGTTTCTGGCCTCGGAGGCGGGCGTGTCACTGTCCATACACTTCCGCAAGCACATGGGCGCGGGCTTTTTCGGCGGCGAGGGCTTCATCATGCAGCGGCTGTCGGGCGCGGGCATGGCGTTTGTGGAGATCGACGGCGAATTGATCGAATACGAGTTGCGGGCCGGGGAGCAGATGGTGGTCGACACCGGCAACGTGGCGGGCTTTGCCTCCACGGTGTCCATCGACATACAGCAGGTGCCGGGGCTGAAAAACAAGTTCCTGGGCGGCGAGGGGCTGTTCAACACCACGCTGACCGGGCCGGGCAAGATATGGCTGCAAACCATGCCCATCTCCGGCGTGGCCATGGCCATCCGCCCGTACATCCCCAGCGGGAACGGCTGAGCGCCCCAAAAAATAACTTTACAAAAGCGCGCGCGCTATGTATAATATTGTAGGTTAGGGGGAAATCGAGTTGGCCAATGCGTTGGACGTGTCCCAGCCGCTCAAGCTGCCGGGACAGTTGTTTCCGTTTTCGACCAGCGTTGCGGTCGAGGGCGTAGACGTATTCGGCGAAACGGTCCGCTTTTCGCCCGCCGAGCTGTCGGGAACGCTGCTGGGCGCGGGGGAGACGGTCACAGTGCGCGCCGCGCTGCGCTGCACGGCCACCATGGCCTGCGCGCGCTGCCTGCGCCCGGTGGAAGTGCCGCTGGCGCTGGAGATGGACGAGCGATTCTCGCGCCGCCGCGGCGAGGCGGAGGACGAGGACCCGGCGCGCGCCATCGAGGAATCCCGCATCGACCTGACGGACTGCGTGCGCGAGCTGCTTGTGTTGGAGCTGCCCATGCGCGCCGTTTGTTCGCAGGACTGCAAGGGGCTGTGTCCCGTGTGTGGGGCGGATTTGAACCATGTCCGCTGCAACTGCTCCGCCGCGCAGGGCGCTTCGGAGTCCGGGGCCGACGGGCAGGAGACGGGGCCCGACCACTTCGCCGGAGAGGCCACAAACCCCTTTTCGGCATTGAAGGCAATGATTCACAGTGACGAGGAGGTGTAACAATGGCCACACCGAAGGGAAAAATTTCCAAGGCGAGAAAGCATTCGCGCCGCAGCGCGCATTGGAAGCTGTCTGCGCCCGGGATCGTCAAGTGCCCCCGCTGCGCCAAGATGAAGCTCAGCCACCGCGTGTGCAAGCACTGCGGTTACTATGACGGTCAGCAGGTCATCACCATCGAGGAAAAGCAGGCCAACAACTAGCTTTTCACAACGGGAGTCGGCGCCGAGGCGTCGGCTTTTGCTGTATCTTGGAGCAAATCCGGAGGGATGCACATGAAATCCTACCGCAAGGAGCTGTTTTTCAACCTGCCCACGCGCCGGGGCCTGCGCAACATCACCCGCGATGTGCAGGCCGCCGTGGACGAGAGCGGCGTGCGCGAGGGGCTGTGCCTTGTCAATGCGATGAACATCACCGCGAGCGTGTTCATCAACGACGACGAGAGCGGCCTGCACCAGGACTTTGAGACCTGGCTGGAGGGCCTCGCGCCGGAAAAGCCCTACAGCCGCTACCATCACAACGGCTATGAGGACAATGCCGACGCGCACCTCAAGCGCACCGTGATGGGGCGCGAGGTGGTGGTCGCCATTACGGAGGGAAGGCTCGACTTTGGCACCTGGGAGCAGATATTCTACTATGAATTCGACGGCAAGCGGCAAAAGCACGCCCTCATCAAGATCATCGGCGAGTGAGGAGACGCACGCGGGCCATCGGGAGCGCCTGCGCATGCGCGCCGAGGAAGGGGGCGCGGAGGCACTCAGGCCGCACGAGATGATCGAGCTCGTGCTGTTTTCCGCGCTGCCCCGGCGCGACGTAAACGCGCTGGCGCACGATCTGATCGGGCGCTTCGGCGGCCTTCGCGGCGTGCTGGAGGCGGGCGAGGCAGCGCTGCGCACGGCGCCGGGCGTCGGCGCGCGCGCCGCGCGCATGCTATCCGCGCTGGGCGAGGCGTGCGCGGCCTACGCGCAGCTTCGGGCGGAGGACAGGCCGTACCTTGGCAACCTGCGCAGCTTCCGCGCGTTCGCGGAGGCGTACCGCCCCTTCGTGCAGGGCGAGGAGACCTGGCAGTTCTGCCTGACCGGCTCGGGCAGGCTGCTGCTGGCGCGGCCCATCGCGCCGGGGCGCTGCTGGGCGGAACCGGAATACCTGCGCGCGGCGCTGGACGACGTGCTGCGCTCGGGCGGGGAGAGCGTGCTGCTGGCGCAGTTCGTGGACCAGCAAGCGCCCGGCCCGGACCCGGAGGACGTGCGCGACACCGACCGCTACGCGCGTGCGCTGGAGAAGCTGGACGCGCCGCTTGTGGATCATCTGCTGGTGGGCGCAGGGGGCGCCTACAGCATGCGCGCGTCCGGCGAATTGCGCGTGCGCGACGCCTCCACGCAGGAGGCGGCGCTGTGCGAGCAATACCTGCGCGACGACGCGCCCGCGGACTGGGCGGACTGGGCGGACGAGCCGTGAGCCCGCCACAAATTTGACATTTTTTTCACACTCCCTTATAATGGACATATCAGGGCGCGAACGGCGCGCGCTTTTCTGCGCGGGCCGCGGGGGGACGCGCTGTACGGCAAGGAGAGATGAACATGCAGGAAAAGCCCCGCAAGCAGGGCCGCGGAAACCGCCGGGACGGCATATGGCTGCGCGATCTGGACCCCATGCACGGCTTTACGCCCTATCTGTACCCCAACCGCGCCGACAACGAGGCGTTTATCGAGGAAGAGGTGGACCTGACCAACCTCAACCGCTACATCGACGAAAAGAACGCGCAGGACCCCGAGTTTCGCTACAAGTACTTCCAGCTGATCCTCGCCGCGCTGGTGAAGGTGCTCACGCTCAAGCCCGCCATGAACCGCTTTATCGCGGGCAACCGCGTCTACCAGCGCACGGAGCTGACCGCCGCGTTCGTGGTCAAAAAGCAGTTCAAGGAGGACAGCGCCGAGTCGCTGGCGTTTCTGCGCTTTGAGGAAGACAGCACACTGGAGAGCGTGCGCGCGCAGATCTACCGGGAGATCACGTCCTTCCGCAAGGAGAACAAGACCGACAACTCCACCGACGGCATGGACATGCTTTTGCACCTGCCGCGCTTTGTGCTGCGGCTGGTGATGAAGGTGCTGTTCTTCCTGGACGCGCGGGGCATCGTGCCCTATTCGCTGGTCAAGACCGATCCCAACTACTCCTCCATATTCATCAGCAACCTCGGCTCCATCAAGCTCAGCGCGGCCTACCACCACCTGAACAACTGGGGCACCAACTCCCTGTTTGTGGTCATCGGCGAGAAGTTCAAGGCGCCCGTATACGACGAGCAGGGCTTCCGGGGCATGAGCGAGAGGCTCAAGCTGGGCGTGACGCTGGACGAGCGCATCGCCGACGGCTACTACTACTCGCGCGCAATCCGGCTGTTCAAGCACCTGCTGGAGAACCCGGAGCTGCTGGAGCAGCCCGCCTCCGAGCCCGTGGAGGGATTCTAATTGCCGTCGAAAAACTCCGTTTTTCGACGGGTAGGGAGCCAATCGCCTGAAAATCTCACGATTCTCCGGGCGGCGATCGGGGAGGGTACGCATTTTTCTCCACAAACGCAAGCGTTTGTTCCCGAAGGCTGCAAACCCCTTGGGTTTGCAGGCCGCAGGTGAATTTGACGGTTTCTCAAACCGTCAAACTCACCAAAAATGCCAAAACTGACGTACATGCCGCGGCGATTTTGCCAATTCGCAGAATTGACAAAATCGGTCGGCTTCAGCCGACTTGAAAATCCTGTGGATTTTCAACCTCCAGTTTTGATTGAACAGGTGGTCCTGCGGAACCTTTTTCGATAGACAGAAGGCGCGCGGCGGGGAGCAATTCCCTGCCGCGCGTTTTGATTTTTGCGTTTGTTTTGGATGCTGACCGGGCCTATTGCAGCGCCTCGCGGTGGTAGACCACCTCGGCCTCCTCGACCCACTGGGCGATCTGCGCCTCGTAGGCGTCGTAGCGAAGCGTCTCGAGCGTTTCGGCCTCCAGCGCGCTGCGCACGTCCTCCAGCGGCACCGCGCCGGCGGTCACGTCCGCGTTGTAGTAGAGTACATGCAGCCCGGCGGAGCTGCGAACGCCCTGCTCGGACACGTCGCCCGGGGCCTGCAACGCCATCACGGCCTGCTTGATGGCTTCGTCATAGGCGGTGGACGCGGCGCTGATGTAGTAGCCGTCGCTCTGCACGCTGGCAAGCTCCAGCTCCGGGTCCTGGCTGTACTCCTCGATCAGCGCGTCGAAGGACGCGCCCTGCGCCACGCGGTCGAGCACCTCCTCGGCGGTGGGCTCCAGCTTTGCATACAGCGTGTCCAGCTCGGCTTCGAGCTGCGCGATGGTGTCCGCGTCCGCAGTGGCGTCCAGAGCCTCCATTTCGGCGAGAATCTCCGCCACGCGCACGCCGTCCTCCGCCTCAAAGGCGATGAGCACCTGCTTGAAGGTGCGGTAGCCCTCCGGGTTGTAGACCACCACGCCCTCGTCGTAGCGGCGCGCGTACTCGTACTGGTCGGGGTTCTCCGTGTAGGTGGTCTGCTGCTCGGCAAGGCGCTGATCGTACTCGGCCTGGAGCGTCGCCTCGTCCACGGTCACGTCCTGCGTCGCGTACTCGCGCAGCTTTTCCTCCCACCACTCCGCCTCCACGCGGTCGCGGTAGGTGTCCAGCGTCATGCCGTCGGCGGCCATGAGCTCCTCCGCCTGCGCGCGGGCCTCCTCCTGGGTGAGCGTTCCGTCGTTGACGGTATAGAAGGCGAGGTCCTGCTCATACAGCGCCTGCGCGCTCTCCTCGATGGCGGCCGCGTCCTCCTCGGACAGCTCGGTCAGCCCCAGCTCCTGCGCCTTGGCGTACTTCACGCGTTCGGATACGATGTCCAGCAGCGTCTCGTCCATCAGCGTGTCGGCGTAGCCGCTCACGTCCTGGCCGTTGAGCAGCCTGCGGTTGACCTCGGCGTTGTAGGCGTCGAGCACTTCGTTGCTCATGATCTGCACGTCGCCAAACTCGGCCACCACGCTCGGCGCGGCGGTGGCCACCGGCGCTTCGAGCGACTCGCTGTCGTCAAGCAGCGCGTCGTTGTTGTTCACCGGCTCGTCGCCCCCGGTGAGCGCGTCCACGGTCGCAGCGTCCAGCATGGCGTTGGCGTCGTCGAACACGGCGGCGTTGGGGTCGATGCCGTTCTGCGTAAGCAGCGATTCCAGGTCCTGTATGCGCTGCGTGGCGTTGGCAAGCTGCGCGTCGCGCTCCACCATCTGATCGGAGGCGCTGCGGTCGGAAATCAGGTATCCAAGACCGCCGCCCACGATCAGCGCAAGCACGATCAGCGCGATCGCCAGCGCCTTGGGCACGCCGCGCGGCCTGCGCCTGCGCCGCGGGGGCGTGTTTTCCCGCCGCTGCGGATTTTCTCTGGCCATAAAAAATGTCCTCCTCCCAAAGCACACGGATATACAGCATCAGTATACCACGAAACCGCCGCAAATGGGGCGTTATCGAAATATCCGCACAAAAAAGCTATACCGCCGTCATGATTGCCCTGCACGGCGCGCGTGTGGTATAATAAGGGAAACGCGCGGCCTCGCGCCGCGATGGGAGGTTGGACGAACATGGCGCACCTGCAGGTGGACTTCTACTCCGACGCGCTGTGCATGGCCTGCCGCATGCATGTGCTGCTGCCCGAGGCCGCGCCGCGCGGGGGCGTGCGCACGCTGTACCTGCTGCACGGCATGTCCGACGATTGCAGCACATGGATGCGCCGCACGGCCATCGAGCGGTACGCCGGGGAAAAGGGCCTGGCCGTGGTCATGCCCGACGGCGGTCTGGGCTGGTACACGGACATGCGCTGCGGACAGAAGTGGTTTTCCTTTGTCGCGCAGGAGCTTCCGCGGCTGTGCAGGCGGTTTTTCCCCATGCTCTCGCCCCGGCGGGAGGACACATACGCGGGCGGGCTGTCCATGGGCGGCTACGGCGCGCTCAAGTGCTGCCTGCGCGCGCCGGAGGTGTTCTCGCGGGCGATCTGCCTCTCGGGCGCGCTGGACGCGGCCGAGATCGCCCGGGGCGGCAGCGTGGAGGCGCAGCCGGGCTACTGGCAAAACGTGTTCGGCCCGGCGGAGGCCGTGCCCGGCTCGTTTGACGACCTGTTCGCCGCCGCGGCCGAGCTGCAACCCCCCGCGCTGCGGCCGGAGGTGTACATGTGGTGCGGGCAGCAGGACTTTCTCTACGACATGAACGTGCGCATGCGCGACCACCTGCGCGCCCTGGGCTACGCGCTCTGCTACGGGGAATCGCCGGGCGACCACCAGTGGAAGTACTGGGATTGCAAGATCGCGGACGCGCTGGACTGGCTCGTCCCCGCGGAGGAGGTGCCGACATGGCTCTGATGCGCATAGGCGCGTTTTCACAGGTGCTGGGCAAGGCGTTCGGCGTGCAGGCGGCGCTGCCCGAGGCGCACGACGGGCCGTTTCCGGTGCTGTGGCTTCTGCACGGCGCGGGCGACGATTCCAGCGGCTGGATGCGCAACACGTCCATCGAGCGCTGCGCCACGCGCCGGGGGCTCGCCGTGGTCGCGCCCGAGGTGGGGCTGAGCATGTACGAGGACATGGCGCACGGCGGGCGGTACTTCACCCATGTGGCCGACGAGCTTCCCGAGATGCTGCGGCGCATGCTGCCCCTCTCGCCCGCGCGGGAGGACAACTCTATCGCCGGGCTCTCGATGGGCGGCATGGGCGCGCTCAAGGTCGCCATGCGCCGCCCGGAGCGGTACGGCGCGATACTGTGCCTGTCGGCGGGGCACACCAATTACCGCTTCCACGAGCCGCCCGCGGGCTCGCCGCGCCACGACCGCTACTTCGCCGCCTACGGCGCGGCGGGGCCGCTGCCCGTCGAGGAGGAGACGCTCTCCCGCGCGCGGGCGCTGGCCGCGTCGGGCGCGCCGTGCCCGCGGGTGTGGCACGTCTGCGGGGACAAGGACCCGCTTTTGCGCAACGCGCTTTTGACGCGGGAGTTCTTCGAGTCCCTGCCCGGCAACCCCTTCCGCTACGAGTTTCACGAGTACCCGGGCCGCCACAACTGGGAGTTCTGGGAGGCGCGCGCCGCGGAGATGGTCGAGTTCGCGCTTGCGGGAAGGGAGGCGGACAGGCCATGAGCGCGCTTTCGGGATTTCAGGCGGCGATCTTCGACCTGGACGGCACGCTGCTGGACAGCATGTACGTCTGGCACCGCGTGGACGAGCTGTTCTTCGCGGACATGGGCATGTCCGTGCCGCCGGACTACACCGCGGCCATCGCGGGCATGAGCTACCGCGAGACCGCGCTGTACACGAAGAAGCGGTTTTCGCTGGACGCGCCGTGGGAGGAGATCGTGGACACATGGTCGCGCATGGCCGAGCGCGAGTACCGCGAAAACGTGCGGCTCAAGCCCGGCGCAGAGGCGTATCTGCGCGCCCTGCGCGCGCGGGGCGTGCGCCTTGCGGTGGCCACGGCCATGCCGCCCGCGCTGTTCCGGCCCTGCCTTGTCTCCAACGGCGTGGAGGATTTGTTCGACGCGCTGCTCTCCACCGAGGACGCGGGCGGCCACGGCAAGCGCACCGGCAGGGTCTATCGCCTCGCCGCCGAGCGCCTGGGCGTGCAGCCGGAGGCGTGCGTGGTGTTCGAGGACGTGTGCGAGGGCGTGGAGGGCGCGCGCCGCGCGGGCATGCGCGCCGTGCTGGTCTACGACGAGGCCAGCGCGCACCGCCACGGCGAGGCCGAGGCGCTGGCCGAGCGCGTGGTCTACAGCTTCGAGGAGCTGCTCTGAGCGGCGCAAAAAACCGCTTCCCCACGCATCTGATCTGTGCGGGGGAAGCGGTTCAGAGCGCTGACAAAGCCCCCAAACGCAAAAATCACTTCCGAAAGAGAACAAGCGGAAGTGATTTTTGCTTCCTGCGTCAGCTTCGCTTGCAAACTGCGGTCACTTACGTCCATGTAAGCTCCCTTGTTTGCAAGCTCGCTTCCTTGGCTTGCGGGCTTTCTCAACGCCCTGTCAGTCTGTTGACTTTGTCAACATACTGAACCGCTTCCCCACGCATCTGTGCGGGGGAAGCGGTTTCTTTGCGCGCCGCCGGCGCTCACATCAGCGGTGCGAACACGCGCAGCACCTCCCGCGCCGTCTGGCGCAGGCCGCCCGCCTTGAAGTCCCCGGCGTGGATCTGGCGGCAGTGGGCGATCGTCTCCAGAAAGTCGCGCTTCACATCCAGCACCGTATCGCCGCCGTAGAGGCACGCGCCGCACTCAAAGTGCAGATACAGGCTGCGGTAGTCCATGTTCACCGTGCCCACGGTGGCGACCGCGTCGTCGGCGACGAACGTCTTGGCGTGGTTGAATCCGCCGGTGTACTCGTAGATCTTCACGCCGCCGTCGATCAGCTCCCGGTAGTACGAGCGCGTGGTGACGTGGACCAGCCGCTTGTCCCAGCGCTCGGGCGTGAGTATGCGCACGTCCACGCCGCTCTTGGCCGCCAGCGTCAGCGCGGAGATGATCAGATCGTCCACGATCAGATAGGGCGTGGAGATGTAGACGTACTTCTGCGCGTTCGCGATGATCTGCATGTACACATGCTCGGCCACGTTCTCCGCGTCCAGGGGGCTGTCGCAGTACGGCTGCACAAAGCCCTCGCTCTGCGGCGCCTCGGCCGCGCCGCGCTCCGGCGTGAAGTTCTCGTACAGCGGCAGGCGGCGCGTCGCCAGGCCCCACATCTGCAAAAACATCAGCGTCAGGCTCCAGGCGGCCTCGCCCTCGACCATCAGCGCCGCGTCGCGCCAGCGGCCGAAGCGATCCACATGGTTTATGTACTCGTCGGCGAGGTTCGCGCCGCCGGTGAAGGCGACCACGCCGTCGATGGACGCGATCTTGCGGTGGTCGCGGTTGTTCTGCAAAAGCGACAGCGCGGGCTGGAACGGGCTGAACACCTCGCACTGTATGCCCTTGGCGCGCAGCTCGTCCTGGTAGTTGCGCGGCAGCTTCAGGAAGCAGCCGAAGTCGTCGTAGAGCACGCGCACGTCCACGCCCTGCCGCACCTTCTGCTCGAGGATTGCCAGCACCTCGCCCCACATGCGGCCTTCCTGGAGGATGAAAAACTCCAGAAAGATGTAGCGCTTCGCCTTAGACAGCTCGCGCAGCAGCGCGTCAAAGAACGTCTCGCCGCTGGGATAGTACTCCACGCGGCCGGCGGGATAGGCGGGAAAGCCCGCGAAGCCCTCCAGATAGCGCGCCAGCCGCGCGCCGCAGGGCGAGGTCTGCGCGGCTGCCTCCATCGCGCCCGGGTGCCTGGGCAGGCGGCGCGTGAGCGCCTGCTGCGAGCTCTCCGCCTGCTTGCGGAAGCGGTACGCGCTCGGCTGGAGGCGCGTGAGCGTGTAAAACACGCCGCCGAAGATGGGCAGCACGAGTATGGAGAACACCCACGTCAGCTTGTAGCCGGGCTTTTCGTGGTTGCTGATGACGTGTATGGCGGCCAGCAGGCTCAGCGCCGAGCAGAACCAGCTGATGATCTGGGACGCGCGGCTTCCGCTGAGGATCACATAGCAGAGAAAGGCGAGCTGCAAAACCAACAGGCCGATCGTGATCAGCCGATGGCTTAAAACGCCGCGCAAACGCTTTGTCTTCATGGTATCCCTCCGCAGAGAGTATAGCACAAAACGCGGAAAAAGAACAGCGCGCCGAGAAAAAGAAAAAAGAAGGGGGGACGGCCGCTATTCCGGCCGCCCCCTCAGGCCGCTGACAAAGCCCCCAAACGCAAAAATCACTTCCGAAAGAAAAGAAGCGGAAGTGATTTTTGCGTTTGGGGGCTTTCTCAACGCCCTGCCAGTCTGTTGACTTTGTCAACATACTGGGGGGGACGGCCAAACGGCCATCCCCCTGCGCCTCACGCGCCCGTGTAGTTGAACTCCACGTTCACGCCTTCGAAGTTCCCGGCGCTTTCGCCGAAGTCTATGAGGCTCCACTCCAGCTCGCTGCCGCGATAGTAGACGGTCTCAAGCGCTACGGCGGCGCCAAAGCCCCTGCCGCTCTTGAGGCTCACCGGCCAGACGACGCTCTTGAGCGCCTCGTTGGGATAGAAGGAGGAATTGCCGTTGATGGAGAATTCGGTCACGCCCTCGGGGATGACCAGCGCCTCCACCTGCGCAACATAGGGCAGCACGCCGTTGCCGGATTCAAGGCCGTGGGGCAGAAGCAGTTCCGTCAGCGCGGGCAGGTCGCTGCAGGGGTCGTACATGGAGGTAACGGCCGTCTGGGAAAGGTCGAGGCGCGTCAGGGACGGACAGTTTCTGAAGGCATTCATGCCGATCTCCTCCACGCTCGCGGGCAGCACTACCTCGACAAGGCCGCTGCCGGAGAAAGCGCCGCCGCCGATCTGCGTGAGGGTTTCGGGAAAGTCGAGATGCGCAAGCGCCGCCGTGCCGGAGAAGGCGTCCGTGTCGATGACCTCCAGATTGGCGGGCAGCGTCACCGAGGTAAGGGCCGCACAGCCCGAGAAGCACTGATCGGGGATAGTGCGCACGCTGTCGGGGATGACGACGCTCTCCAGCTTTTCACAGCCGCGGAAGCAGGCGTAGTTCATCTCCTGCAGGTCGCCGAAGAAGCGCACGGTTTTGAGTTCCCGCGCACCGCCGAACGCGCCGCTGGTTTCCAGGACGGTGCAGGGCGACCAGATTTCCTCAAGCTGCGAGCCGTTGAAGGCGACGTTGCCGTAGGCGGTGATGTCCTCGCTGACCACCAGGCGGCCGTAAAGCCCCTCGTGGACGCCCTTGAGGGTCGCGCCGTCGTCGCCAAGTTCAATGTATCCGCCCGCGGCCAACTCGTCCCAGGTCATTTCCAGTTCGCCGTCCACGTAGAGGCCGGGCTCCTCCCAGCCGCACACGGAGCAAACGCCGTCCACCATCGTGTGCTCAAGGCGGGGGCTGAACTCGCCCTCCACCACTTCGCCGCAGACCGCGCAGGTGCCCGTGCCGGTGTAGCCCTCGCGGGTGCAGGAGGCCTCGCGCGCGCCGGTCACGTTTTCCAGCGTGTGGGGGACGCGGGGGATGTCCTCGCCGTTTTCCAGCCACTCGCCGCAGACCGCGCAGTAGATATTGCCGGTGTAGCCCTCCTGCGTGCAGGTGGCTTCCACCGCGTTCTGCGGCTCGCCGGGCGTGTGGGGCAGCTTTTCAATCGGCTCGCCGACGCTGACGTAGGTGTTGCAGACCGTGCAGAGTTCGTCGCCGGTGTAGCCCTCGCGCTCGCAGGTCGGCTCGCGGTCATTCACCAGCTCCGTTTCGCCGTGGCCGGTGGCGGGGACGATCTCGCCCTCGGAAAGCACCGCGCCGCACACAGAGCAAACGGTGTCGCCAGTGTAGCCGTCGAGTGTGCAGGTGGCCTCCAATGCGCCCTCTACCGCTTCGGTATGGGCCAGCATGGGAATGGCTTCGCCTTCCTTGACCACTTCATCGCAGTCCAGACAGACGGTGTCGCCGGTGTAGCCCTCCTGCGTGCAGGTGGACTCCACCGCGCCCTGCACTTCGGTGTTTTCGTGTTTGCAGCCGCAGGCGCTCAGGGAGAGCGCCACGGCGAGGATGAGAAGCAGGAGCAGTGCCTTTTTCACAGTCGTTTCCCCCTCTTGTCGCAGTTGATTATACAGCGCCGCAAAACGCTCCCCCTGCGCGTTGCAGAGGGAGCGTTCCAGCGTCGATGTGCCGGAGCGTGCCTTAGCCGATGACCTTCTTGGCGGTCGCGGCCACGTTCTCGGCGGTGAAGCCGTACTCCTGGAACAGCAGCTTGTAGGGAGCGGAGGCGCCGAAGTGGTCCAGGCCGATCACCGCGCCGTCCAGGCCGACGTACTTGTGCCAGCCGAAGGTGGCGGCCGCCTCGACGGCCACGCGCGCGCGCACGGCCTTGGGCATGACGCTCTCCTTGTACTCGTCGGACTGGGCCTCGAACAGCTCAAACGACGGCATGGAGATCACGCGCGCCTTGACGCCCTCGGCCTTGAGCAGCTCCTGCGCGCCCATGCACTGCTCCACCTCGGAGCCGCTGGCCATGAGCAGCACGTCGGGCGTTCCCTCGCAGTCGGAGAGCACATAGCCGCCCTTGAGGGCGTCCTCGCCGCTCTTTTCGTACAGGGGCAGGTCCTGACGGGTGAGCACCAGCGCGACCGGGCGCTCGCCGGTCATGGCCGCGATCCAGCCCGCCACCACTTCCTTGCTGTCGGCCGGGCGGAACACGGTCAGTCCCGGGATCGCGCGCAGGCCGGCAAGGTGCTCGATGGGCTGATGGGTGGGGCCGTCCTCGCCCACGCCGATGGAATCGTGCGTGAGGATGTAGGGGATGTTCAGGTCCATGATGGAGGACATGCGCATGGCGTTCTTCATGTAGTCGCTGAATACGAAGA
>DXVG01000220.1 GCA_019409045.1 Clostridiales bacterium
CGCTTCTGGGAGCGCGAGGGGCTGGTCAAGCGCCTGAGCGACCGCCCGCCCGCCTACGCGCTCACCCCCATGCGCGGCGCGCGCCCTGTCCCGGACATGGACAGGGACTACTATCAGTTCCGCGACTTCAACGCCTCCCTGCAGCGCATGTTCGGCGACGTCATCCTCCACGGCGAGGTGTCCATCCCGCAGGAGTGGGTGACGGTGTTCGGCTTTTCCTGCGAGGCCGCGCTGCGCGTGGTGGAGTACGGCGTGAGCCAGCTTCGCTATTCGCGCAAGACGCCGCGCGCCACGCTGCGCAGGCTGGACAACCTCGCCCGCGAATGGAGCGAGCGCGGCGCGCGCTCTTTGGAGGACGTCGAGCGCATGATCGACGAGAAAAACGGCGACTACGCCGCCGCCGAGGCCGTGCTCAAGCGGTTCGGCCTGCGCCGCCGGCCCACCGAGGACGAACTGGCGTTGGCGCGCAAGTGGCGCGGCGCGTGGGGCTTCGATCTGGAGGCCATCGTGGAGGCGTGCAAGGCCACCACCAGCGCGCAGAACCCGTCCTTTGCCTACGTCGACCGCGTGCTGGAGGGCCGCTACCTGCAAACCGACGCGCACTTCGAGGCGCTGCGGGGCGTGCTGCGCGAGCTGGGCGGCGGCCAGCAGCCCACGCCGGACACGCTCCGGCGCTACGCGGCGTTTCTGGGATCGGGCTTCGAGCCGCGCACGGTGGAGCTCGCCGCCGTGTGTCTCAACGCCCGCAGCCGCCACAGGTTCGAGGACCTCGAGCGCCTGCTTGCGCAGTGGGCCGAAAAGGGGCTCACGCGCGCGGACGCGGCCGAGGCGTATGTGCAGCGCCAGCGCGCGCTGGAGGATGAGCTCAGCGCGCTTTTGCGCCTCGCCGGCTCGGACAGGACGCCGGGCGTTTCCGACATCGCGCTCTACGAGGGCTGGAAGGCGCGCTTCTCCGGGGAGATGCTGCGCCTTGCGGCGGAGCTTTCGCGGGAGAAGGGCCGCGCCGTCGCCGCGATGGACAGGCTGCTGGGGGAGTGGGAGCGCGAGGGCGTGACCACGCCCGAGCAGGCCCGCGCCCGCGCGCAGAGCCGCGGCGGCGCGCCCGCGCGCGAGAACCCCGCGCTGCGCTATGAGCAGCGGCCCTTTGCGGGCGAGGACAGCGACCTGTTTACCGATCTTTCGCAGTACAGGAGGGACGATGCATGACCAGGGCCGAGCGCATCCGCGAGCTTCAGGATGAATACGCGCGCAGGCGGCGGCAGAACGAGATCGAGCAGCAGGAGCGCGAGCGCGAGGCATTCGCGCGCGACCCGGAGCTTGCCCGGCTCAGGGAGGAGAGCATATCCCTGGCCGTGCGCTCCATGCGCGAGGCCATGCGAGAGGAGGACGCGCAAAAGCGGCGCGCCATCGCGGAGGCCATGCGCTCCGGCGGGCTGCGCATCAACGCCGAAATGCGGCTGCGGCTTCAAAACCTCGGGCTTGCGGAGGACTATCTGGAGGAGAGATACCGCTGCCCCGTCTGCCGGGACACCGGCTATGTGGGCGACGCGCCCGCGCGGTTTTGCGAGTGCTTCGAGCGCCGCCTGACGGCCATGGGCGCGGAGGACGCGCCCGCGAACCAGACCTTCGAGGCCTTTGACGCGGGCTTTATCCCCGAGGAGGGCGGGCAGCGCGCGCGCATGCTGGAGGCCCGCGCCGCGCTGGAGGACTTTGCCGACCGCTTTCCGGACGCGCACAGGCGCGGCGTGGTGCTCATGGGTGCGGGCGGGCTGGGCAAGAGCTTCCTGCTCAACTGCGTGTACGAGCGCGTGCTCCGGCGGGAGCAGGCTGCGCTGCGCACAACGGCGTTTCGCATGTTCGAGGCGATGCGCAGGCGCCACATCAGCGGCGGCGAGGCGGACGACGCCTTCTGCGAGCTGCTGCGCGCGCCGCTTCTGCTCATAGACGACCTGGGCACCGAGCCGATGATGAACAACATCACCGTGGAATACCTGTTCCTGCTCATCAACGAGCGCATGGACGGCGGCCTGTCCACGCTGGTGACCACCAATCTCACACAGCAGCAGCTCCGGGAGCGGTACGGCGAGCGCGTGTTCTCGCGCCTGTTCGACCGCTCGCGGACGCTGGCGATCAAGCTGGAAGGAAGGGACCTCAGGCTGTATGGAAACCGTTGAAAGGGACGTGCTGACCGCGCTGGACGCGCTGGGCGTGCGCTACGAGCGCCTTGCGCACGCGCCGGTGCACACCATGGAGGACTGCGCGCTTGCCGAGCGCGCGCTGGGCGGCGCGATGCCCAAGAACCTGTTTCTCACGCCGCGCAACCACAGCGCGCATGTGCTGCTCGTCGCGCATGCGGACGCGCCGTTTCGCACCGCCTCCATCTCCCGGCAGCTCGGCCTGTCGCGCCTGAGCTTTGCCACCTCGGCGGAGCTGATGGACTACATGCGCACGCTGCCGGGCGCGATCAGCCCGTTCGGCCTGCTGTTTGACGCCGGGCGCGAAGTGCGCCTCGCGGTGGACCGCGCGCTGCGCGACCAGCCGCGGCTGTTGTTCCACCCCTGCGTCAACACCGCAACGCTGGCCGTGCGCGGCGCGGACTTCTTTGAGCGGTTCCTGCCCGCGGTGGGCCGGGAGCCCGTCTACGTCGATATGGGGGAGATAGAGCATGAAGTTTGAGTGGCGGCGCGACCTGAAAAGGCTGCTTCTGGTGATCGCGTCCTCGGCGCTGATCGCGGTCAACCTCAAGGCGTTCGTGCGCCCGGCGGGGCTCTACCCCGGCGGCATGAACGGCCTTTCGCTGCTTTTGCAGACCATCTTTTCCACCTATCTGGGGCTGGAGATACCCTTCACGGCGTTCAACCTCGCGCTCAACGCCGTGCCGGTGTACATCGGCCTGCGGTTCCTGGGGCGCAAGTTCACGCTTCTGTCGGTGGTGACCATCGCGCTCTCCAGCGTGCTGACCGACCTTCTGCCCGACCTGGGCCTCACGGACGACCCGCTCCTCAACTGCGTGTTCGGCGGCATACTCTACGCCTTTGCCTCCAGCCTGTGCCTGCGCGCGGACGCCACCACCGGCGGCACGGACTTCATCGCCATGTACATGGCGCAAAAGTACGAGCGCGACGCCTTCGGGACCATCTTCGTCTTCAACGCCCTCATGCTGGCCGTGGCGGGGCTCCTGTTCGGCTGGGACAAGGCGCTGTACTCCATCATCTACCAGTTCGCCGTCACGCAGGCGCTGCATGTGTTCTACAAGGGCTATCAGAAGCATACGCTGTTCATCATCACCGAAAAGCCCAGGGAGGTCTACGAGCGCATCCGCGTGGCCACCCACCACGGCGCGACGCTGTTTCACGGCACGGGGCTCTATGAGCAGAAGGAGCGCAGCATGGTCTACTCGGTGGTCTCCTCCAACGAGATCCGCCCGGTGCTCCGGGAGGTGCGCGAGGCGGACGCGAAGGCGTTCGTCAACGTCATCAAGACCGACCAGTTCGCCGGCCGCTTCTACCACCGCCCCACGGACTGACCCGCCCGCCCGCACAAAAGACGC
>DXVG01000221.1 GCA_019409045.1 Clostridiales bacterium
ATATTGGCCGTGATCGGCATCGTCTTATACATGTTCGTCAAAAGCCCCAAGAAGAAGGACACGGGGCTTGCGCTGCTGGGCTTTGCGGTGCTGATGTTCGGCATGGACGCCATGTCCGGCGCGGTGGAGCCCCTGGCGGACGTTCCCGAGTTTGCCAACGCGCTTTTGTGGTTCTCCAACCCCATCTTCGGCGTGCTGGCGGGCGCGGTGCTCACGGCGATCATACAGTCCTCCTCGGCCTCGGTGGGCATATTGCAGGCGCTGGCGGCCACCGGCAGCGTCACCTACGCCACGGCCATCCCCATCATCATGGGCCAGAACATCGGCACCTGCGTGACCGCCATGATCTCCAGCATCGGCGCCAACCGCGACGCGCGGCGCATCGGCTTTATCCACCTGTTTTTCAACAGCATCGGCACCGTGGTGTGGCTCACGGTGTTCAGCGTGCTGCGCTCGCTGGTGGACATGCCCTTTGTCGACATGGCGGCCACGGAGTGGGGCATCGCGGTGATACACACGACGTTCAACGTGCTCTCCACGGCGCTTCTTTTGCCCTTTGCGAAGGTGCTTATGCGCCTTGCGTACCTGGCCGTTCCCGACAAGGGCGGGGACGACACGGTGCAGATGCTCGACGAACGCCTGCTGGTGACGCCCACCATCGCCATCGAGCGCAGCCGCACGGTGGCCTGCGCCATGGCGGAGCTCTCGCGCGAGACGCTGTTCAAGGCCTTCGACCTGCTCGGGCACTACGATGAAAAGGCCGCGCTGAGCGTGACCGAGGGCGAGGACAAGGTGGACCGCTACGAGGACGTGCTGGGCACATACCTGGTCAAGGTCTCCAGTTGCAGCCTGACCGAGAAGGACAGCCACGAGGTCAGCGAGCTTTTGCACATGATCGGCGATTTCGAGCGCATCTCCGACCACGCGGTGAACATCGTCGAATCCGCGCAGGAGATGAACGACAAGAAGATATCCTTCTCGCCCGAGGGCACGCGCGAGGTGGGCGTGATGATTTCCGCCGTGCGCGAGATCGTGAACATCGCCATCGACGCCTTCCTCAACGCCGACGTGGACATGGCCGCGCGCGTGGAGCCGCTCGAGCAGGTGATCGACACGCTCAAGCAGCAGCTCAAGAACAACCACATACAGCGCCTGCGCCGCGGCGAGTGCACCATCGAGCTGGGCTTTGTGCTCAGCGACCTTGTGACCAACCTGGAGCGCGTGTCCGACCACTGCTCCAACATCGGCGCGTGCCTTGTGGAGATCTCCCACAACAGCCTGGGCATGCACGAGTACCTCGAGGACCTCAAGAGCGGCGAAAAGACCGCCTCCGCCTTTGCCGCGCAGTGCGAGGCCTACGCCCGCAAGTACGCGGTCGCGCCCGGCAGGGCCGAGGGCTGAGCGCGCAGACAAAAACGCCCTCCGAACGCCAAAGCAGCGTTCGGAGGGCCTTTCTTTTTGCAAGCAAGCGGGTCAGCTTATCGCTTCTTCTCCTCCTGCGCGATGTAGCACACGCCCATGCAGCCCGCGCCCAGGTGCGCGCCCAGCACCGGGCCGACGCGGCGGCGCTCGATCTCGCGGTCGTCGCGCGCGAGCTGCGCGGTCAGCCGCGCGGCCGCGTCGTCGGCGAGGAAGCTGTCCACCACGATCTGGCCGGACACGCCCTCGCAGAAGCCGCACAGCTTGCGCGCCTGCTCCACGCGGCCGCGCGAGAGCGCCGTGGACACGATCGCGCCGTCGCGCATCTCCAGGATCGGCTTGATGTTCAAGACCGTGGAGATGGACATGCGCACGTTGCCCAGCCGGCCGCTGCGGCGAAGCGGCGTCATGTCGTCCACGGAGAAGCACATGCGCACGCGCTTGCGCAGCGCGGTGATCTCCCGCGCCACCGCGGCAAGCTTCGCCCCGCCGCGGATGCGCATGCGCGCCTCGCGGATGAGCAGGTACAGCCCCGAGCAGGTGGTGAGCGAATCCACCACCTCGATGTGGCTGCCGCCCAGCTCCTTGGCCGCGAGCACCGCGTTTGCGTAGGTGCCGCTCAGCCGCGAGGAGATCGTCAGGCAGAGTATCTCGTAGCCCGAGCGCCGCAGCATGCGAAAGGCGTTCACAAAGCCCGCGAGCGTCGCCTGCGATGTGTGCGCCTGGTCGATGTGCTCGGCCATGTAGCGCTCCGCGTGCTCGTCGTTTTCGATGCAGCCCTCGTTCAGGCTCGCGCCGTCCTCAAACGAGTAGCTCATCGGCACGATGACCACGCCCAGCGCCACCGCCTCGTCGTGCGTGAGATAGGCCGTGCTGTCGGTCACGATGGCGATCATGCTTCCCCACCCCCTATACCGCGGAATTTGCGGTAGCGTTGCTCCAGCAGCGTTTGCGTGTCCATGGCCGCGCGGCGCTCGAACGCCTGCGCGAGCGCCTCTTTGAGGCGCGGCATGCCCTTCTCCCGCGCGTGCGCGGCGGGCACGATCTTTTCGATCACGCCGAACGCATGCAGATCCTGCGCGGTCAGCCGCAGGTTTTCGGCGGCCTCTTTGGCGCGCCCCGCGTCCTTCCAGAGGATGCTGGCCGCGCCCTCGGGCGAGATCACGGAGTAGTATGCGTCCTCGAGCATCCACACCTCGTCGGCCACGGCCAGCGCCAGCGCGCCGCCGCTGCCGCCCTCGCCGATGACCACGCTGATGACCGGCGTCTTGACCGTCATCAGCTCGTACATGTTCTCGGCGATGGCCTCGCCCTGCCCGCGCTCCTCCGCGCCCACGCCGCAAAACGCGCCGGAGGTGTCCACAAGGCAGAGCACCGGGCGGTGGAACTTCTCGGCCAGGTGGATCTGCCGAAGCGCCTTGCGGTAGCCCTCGGGGTTGGCGGAGCCGAAGTTTCTGCGCACCTTCTCGGCGGTGTCGCCGCCCTTTTCGATGCCCACCACGGTGATGGGCCTGCCGTTCAGATACCCCACGCCGGCCACCACGGCGGGGTCGTCGCCGAAGCGGCGATCGCCGTGCATCTCCACAAAGCCGTCGATCATCGCCCCGATGTAGGCAAGCGCCGTGGGCCGCCCCTTGGCGCGCGAGGCCTGCACGCACTCGTATGCCTTCACGCGCTCTCCTCCCTTCGGTGCAGCCGCAAAAGCTCCGACAGGCGCGCTTTCAGCTCCCGCCGGTCGCAGATCATGTCCACAAAGCCCTTCTCCAGCAGGAATTCGGACCGCTGAAAGCCCGGCGCCAGCTTCTGGCGGATGGTCTGCTCGATGACGCGCGGCCCGGCAAAGCCGATGAGCGCGTTGGGCTCGGCAACGGTCACGTCTCCCTCCATGGCAAAGCTTGCCATCACCCCGCCGGTGGTGGGGTCGGTCAGCACCGCGATAAACAGGCCGCCCGCGTCCGAGTGCCGCTTGATGGCGCCGGTGGTCTTGGCCATCTGCATAAGCGAAAGTATGCCCTCCTGCATGCGCGCGCCGCCCGAGGCGCAAAAGCCCACCACGGGCAGGCGGTTTTGCTGCGCGTACTCAAACAGGCGGGTGATCTTCTCGCCCACGGCCGTGCCCATGGAG
>DXVG01000222.1 GCA_019409045.1 Clostridiales bacterium
GAGGATGCCAAAGAGGCGCTTGCCCGCCGCCGAGCGGGTGTGAACGAAGACCTCGTCCACGCTGCCCTCCTCGGCGATGTGGCCGCCGTCGAGGATGGCCACGCGGGTGCACACCTGGCGGATGACCGCCATTTCGTGCGTGATGATGACCACGGTGATGCCCAGCCGCTCGTTGATGTCCTTGAGAAGCGCGAGTATGGACTGTGTGGTCATCGGGTCCAGCGCGCTTGTGGCCTCGTCGCACAGAAGCACCTCCGGGTCGCTCGCCAGCGCGCGCGCGATGGCCACGCGCTGCTTCTGCCCGCCGGAGAGCTGCGCGGGATAGGCGTCCGCCTTGTCCTCCAGCCCCACGATCTTCAAAAGCTCCTCCACGCGCGCGTTCGCCTGCGCCTTGGGGACCCCCGCGATCTCCAGCGGATAGCGCACGTTGCGCGCCACCGTCTTTTGCATCAGCAGGTTGAACTGCTGGAAGATCATGCTCACCCGGCGGCGCATGCGGATCAGGTCCTTGCCCTTGAGGGCGAGTATGTTCTCGCCGTCGATGATGATCTGCCCGTCGGTGGGATTGTCCAGGCGGTTGATGCAGCGGATGAGCGTGGACTTGCCCGCGCCGCTCATGCCGATGATGCCGTAGATCTCGCCCTTTTCGATCTTCAGGCTCACGCCGCCGAGCGCCACCACCTCGCCGCCGGGCACGGCGTATACCTTTTTCAGGTTGCGCAGTTCGATCAGTGGTTGTGCCACAAAAGCACCTTCCTTTCGCATCCGGGGATTCCGACAATGTAAAAGCCGCTCCGCATGATTGCGAAGCGGCAGAGATTCTCGGCAAAGTGCGAATATCCCGGCAACACAAATCACACGCGAAGGCAGCTTGCGCGCATGGACATTCGCATGGCAAACCGCTTCATCGTGCAGACCTCCTTTGTATGCGTGCCGTACAGGTCGCTGAAATTAGTGACATTATAGCGCCTTCCCGCGAAAAAGTCAACCATCTGCGGCAAAAGCGCGGCAAAAGTGCGGGAATTTAATAAAACCCTTACACGAAGGCGCGGCGGCAGCCCAAGGCCCCCGCCGCGTCGCTTATGCCGGATCAGGCCATCTCCGCCTCGTACCCGGCGTCCTTCACCGCCGCCACCAGCGCCGCGTCCTCCACGTCCGCCGACAGCGTCACCACCGCCTGCTTCTTTTCCACGTCCGCCACCGCGGCCGACACGCCGCTCACGCCCAGCAGCGCCTTCTCGACGTGCGCCTTGCAGTGTGCGCACATCATGCCTTCCACATGCAGTACCTTCTCCATTTGCTCATTTCCTTTCTGCGCGGGCTCCTGGCCCGAAATATCCGAACCGGCCTGACTTGCCGGGGCGGGACGGTCGTCTGTGGCGCCGCTCTGGCGGGGCTTGAACAGCCGCAGCCGCAGCGCATTGGTCACCACGCATACAGAGCTCAGGCTCATCGCGGCCGAGCCAATCATGGGGCTCAGCCGCAGGCCGAACGCGGGGTAGAGAGCGCCCGCGGCCAGCGGTATGCCCAGTACGTTGTAGAAAAACGCCCAGAAGAGGTTCATGTGGATGTTGCGGATGGTGGCGCGGCTCAGGTCTATGGCCGTGGCCGCGTCCTCGAGCGAATCCTTCATCAGCACCACGTCCGCCGAGTCGATGGCGATGTCGGTGCCCGCGCCGATGGCGATGCCGATGTCCGCGCGGGTGAGCGCGGGCGCGTCGTTGATGCCGTCGCCGACCATGGCCACCTTGTGCCCCTGCTCCTGCAGGCGGCGCACCACGGCCTCCTTCTCGGTGGGCAAAACGTCCGAAATGGCCTCGCCGATGTCCAGCTGTTTGCGAATGGCCTCGGCGGTCGCACGGTTGTCGCCGGTGAGCATGACCACGTTGAGCCCCATCTCCCGGAAGCGGCGGATGGCCGCGCGGCTGGTATCGCGCACGGTGTCGGCCACGGCCACGATGCCCTCCAGCGCGCCGTTAAAGGCGAACAGAAGCGGCGTCTTGCCCTCGCCGGAGAGGCGCTCCATGTGCGCGCGCGCAGCCTCCAAAGCGATGCCGTTCTCCTCCATGAACGCGGCGTTGCCCGCCACGCACGCGCGGCCGTCCAGCACGGCGCGCACGCCGCGCCCGGCCACGGCGGAGAACGACTCCGCGCGGGGGATGGTCAGGCCGTCCGCGCGCGCCTTCTCCACCACCGCCGCCGCCAGCGGATGCTCGCTTCCAAGCTCGGCCGCCGCGGCGCGGGCGAGAAACGCGCGCTCGTCCGCGCCTTCCTGCAATACGATCACGTCCGTCACCGAGGGGTGCCCGGAGGTGATGGTGCCCGTCTTGTCCAGCACGATGGTGTCCACGTTGTGAAGGTTCTCCAGCGCCTCCGCGCTCTTGATGAGTATGCCAAACTCCGCGGCCTTGCCCGTTCCGACCATGATCGCCACGGGCGTGGCCAGCCCCAGCGCGCACGGGCAGGAGATCACCAGCACCGATATGGCGTTGGACAGCGCGAACTCAAAGCCGTAGCCCGCGACCATCCAGACAATGGCCGTCACAAGCGCGATGGCCATGACCACCGGCACGAACACGCCGCTGACCCTGTCGGCCATGCGCGCGATGGGCGCCTTGGACGAGCCCGCCTCGTCCACCAGCCGTATGATCTGCGCAAGTGTCGTGTCGTCGCCCACGCGCGAGGCGCGGAAGCGGAACGAGCCGTTTTTGTTGATCGTGGCCGAGATCACCGCGTCGCCCGGGCGCTTTTCCACGGGGATGCTCTCGCCGGTGATGGCGGCCTGATCGACGTAGCCATAGCCCTCTGTGACCTCGCCGTCCACGGGGATGCTCTCGCCCGGCCGGATGACCACGATGTCGCCCGCCGCCACCTGCTCGGCGGGGATGGTCACCTCCGCGCCCTCGCGCACGACCACGGCGGTCTTGGGCGCGAGGTCGATCAGCTTGCCCAGCGCGTCCGAGGTCTTGGACTTGGAGCGCGCCTCGAGGTACTTGCCGACGGTGACGAGCGTGAGGATCATCGCCGCGGACTCAAAGTAGAGCGCGTGGGCATATTCGTGCACCACGGCCATGTCGCCGTGGCCGAAGCCGTAGGCCATGCGGTACATGGCGAATATGCCGTAGAGCAGCGACGCGCTGGACCCGACCGCCACCAGCGAGTCCATGTTCGGCGCGCGGTGGGCAAGGGCTTTGAAGCCGACGATATAGAACTTGCGGTTGATGAGGATGATCGGCACGGTGATGATCAGCTGCGTCAGCGCCGAGACGAGGGCGTTCTCCGTCCCCGCAAGGAAGGCGGGCATCGGCAGGCCGAGCATCTCGCCCATGGCCACATACATCAGCGGGATGAGCAGTATGATCGAGGAGATCAGCCGCCGCTTCATCGAGCCCTGGTCGTCCTCGGCGCGCTGCCTGCGCGTCAGCCATTCCTCGCGGAAGCCGGAGGCGGCCTGCCCCTGCGCCGTCTGCGCCGGGGCCTCGGCGTCGCTGGCGCCGTAGCCGATCTCCTGCACCGCCGCGCAGATGGCGGG